>CAMUAL010000003.1 GCA_947086925.1 uncultured Clostridia bacterium | reverse complement strand
TTCTGCTATACCGTCTCTCTTAGAAATTAAATAATCCCTATGACACCGCCCCTTTACGGTTGCGTTTTTTATATTGCGATTGTGTTTTTACTCTATTATCAAAGTTTCGTTTGTGGGGCGTAAGTTTACGACGTTAAGTTTTTCAAGCCATAAACGGGTTTCTATCGTCGCAAAAGGTCCAGTGTTAAAGCCGTTGCCTATGTCGTTGTTCCATAGCCAATCGGGGGTACACCATAACGCCGCCTCGGGTGTTACGGCGTTGTAGAAGCGCTCGGAGACGCCGTGCTGACCGTGGTGCGCCGTTTGTACTATCGGACATGATATTTTATCGGGAAATTCCTTTAATATTTTATCCTCGTGGCTCTCCTCGGTGTCGCCCAAAAACAGTATGCTTTTGCCGTTTGTGTCTACTCGGTATACAATCGAAGTGGGATTGAGCGTTTCGTAATGTCCGCTACCGTCGGTAAGCGGCAACACGTTAAAATGCCCCACTCTGATGTTCTTGCCTTTTTCGGGTTTTATTACATTTATGCCGCGCTCTTTTATCAGCTCGCTAAGCTTAACCGCGCTTTTAACGCTTCGTCCGCCGTCGGCGGTTTCCATACGTTCGATTTCGGGAATTTCCGGAAAATTACAGTATATTTTTTCTACCTTTATTCTGCCGCGCTCCAACAGCTCGCGTAAGCCGTCTATGTGGTCGAAGTGAGCATGAGTGAGAAACCAACAATCCACTTTGCCGCCCAAACTCATTATTTCGGATTCTATCAAATCCGTCTCCCCTCCGGTGCAACTGTCGATACCTATTACACAACCGCCGCCCGAAAGTAAAAATCCCATGCACTGCGACTGAGTAAACGATGGAAACATATAAAGTTTATCGCCGTTAAAGTACACGTTTAATCCTCCTCGCTTTTAACTTTTTTATAAACGCTCGGCTTGTTGAAGTCGCTGTTTTCGAACTCGTCGTCGGTCATGTTTTTAAGAATACGTTTGCGCTGTATGCCTTTTACAATCATGTATATTCCGAGTGCGCCCGTAAGTATTCCCGCAGCCGACGCCGTAAACGTGTTTGCAAGTCCGAAGCTCTCCTCGGGCGAAAATTCGTGGAACATTGCCGTTTGCAAGGCAAGCACCGAAACATAAGCGTCGGCAAGATTCACGTTGCGTATTGCGCGCACAGTAAGCTCGTCGCCCCTGCGCGCCTTGAAAAAGTTATATATGCCCATGGTGATTTTCCATACCGTGTAAACAGCCGAAACGTATATCATCATACCCGAACGCACAAACGCGCGGTCGGACACTATTGTTTCGATTATAACGCCCGTAAGCGCTATCGGCAAAAGAATGAGTCCCATGCCGCACATGGTGTACTTACCCGCTGCGCGCATGCACATTTCACGCGGAGATTCGGTTTGAGTATAACGCTTTTTCTTACGATAATACACAAGAACTCCTCCGCGCATTACGGCAAGCAAAAGATAATAAATGCCGAGCGCAAAGTACCATACCGAAAAATTGATAATACCTATACTGCCGTTGATTACGGCGTTTGCCACGCTTAAAGTAAACGAGCCTATGGCAAAAATAATCGTGCGATAGCCGTACTGCGCGTACATTTTGCCGGTAAACTCGTTCTTCTTCATTAACGCTATTATCTTTTGCTTTGCAATAGGGGCGAAAATTACAATCGTATAAACGGTATAACCCAAAGTAATTGCGGCAAGCGCGTAAAATATATAAGCGATATACGCGTATCCTGCGGATTTCCCTACCACGGAAAAAACTATCGCTCCCGCTATGCAAGCGGCGGCGATAAAATAAAAAAGCACAAGCGTCCAACCGTGAGGACGTTTAATCCAATCAAGCAATCTTTTCAACTTGAACGCTCCGACGACGTCCGCTTATATTTTGCGGCAATTCCGAGTATAAGACTGCTCAGCTCGGAATCGGGGATATTCTCTATTCTGTAACGCCAATTTCCGTGAGCCACCCCCGGTGTGTTCATACGCGCCGCACTGCCCTCCCCGAGCCAATCCTGCATGGGCACGATAACCGTTTGCGACTTCGAGCCGTAAAGCGAACAAATCATTGCGCGGCTTACGCTTTTGACATTGCGCGGAAGACGGCTTTTTACTCTGCGACGCATATCCGCATTAAGCGACTTAAACCATCCTTCGGCGGTGTCGTTATCGTGAGTTCCCGTGTAACCCACAGTATTACGCGTAAAATTATTCACGGCATGTGCGTTATATGCCGCCTCGCCGTCGTATCCGAATTGAAGAACTTTCATGCCCGGATAACCGCATGCGCGTATAAGCTCACGCAAATCCTGCGAATCCACGCCCAAATCTTCCGCGATTATATCGACGTTTTCAACCGCGTTTTGCACGGCTTTAAAAAGCTCTATGCCCGGTCCTTGTTTCCACTCGCCGTTTCTTGCGTTCTGCGCATCTGCCGCAACCGAATAATAAGCGCAAAAACCGCGGAAGTGGTCGATTCTCAGTCGGTCGCACAGTCGCATCTGACGCTCTATACGCTTAATCCAATAGTCGTAACCCTGATTACGCAAATAATCCCAATTATAAAGCGGATTGCCCCAAAGCTGACCGTCCGCCGAAAAATAATCGGGCGGCACTCCCGCAACGGCGGTAAGATTACTGTTTTCGTCCACCGCAAAACGACGTGGATTTTCAAAAAAATCGGCGCTGTCGTAAGCCGCGTAAATGGGTGCGTCGCCTATTATTTTTATGCCTAGCGAATTTACGTATTGTTTTAAATTGCGCCACTGAACGTCGAATTCGAACTGCAAAAAACACGCAAAGTCGAGTTCGGACTTGTGTTCCTCGGCGAATCTTTTTACAGCGTCGCCGTTATAATCGCGATACTCGTCGTCCCACTGCCAATGCGGACGCAAGCCGAAACGATTTTTCAGAGCGGCGAAAAGCGCGTACGGATTCAGCCAATCCGCATTTGATTTTTTAAATTCCGAAAATTCGGAATCGCCGACGTCGAAACGCGCAAACGCTTTTTTAAGTACCGACAGGCGCGTATCGAACAGTCTGCCGTAATCGGTGAATTTTCTGTTTTCGCAGTATTCGCTTTCGAGTTCCTGCCGCGTGATAAGCCCGTCTTTATACAAAAAATCCAAACTTATAAAGTAAGGATTGCCGGCAAAAGCCGAGGGTGACTGATACGGCGAATCGCCGTAAGAAGTGGGCCCGAGCGGTAACACCTGCCAATACGATTGCCCCGAGGCATGCAAAAAGTCGGCAAAGTCGTATGCCGACTGCCCTAAGTCGCCTATTGCGTAAGGCGACGGCAAGCTTGAAATATGCAGTAAAATTCCGCAGTCTTTCTCCATATTAACAGTTTAACCGACTACGCCGAAACCGATTTATTAAAGCAGATATTCGGGGAGCTTATCTCCCACTGCGTAAATTTTATTTACAGCCGAAGTATTTTTAACTTCTTTAACTGCGGTTTTAGTTGCCGCGGTTTCTTTTGCTACGGTCTTTTTTGCCGCTTTGGGTGCGGGGGCGGCTTGCTTTTCCGCTTCCGCCGTTACGGCGGGCGAAGTCGCGCCTATTACTCCCGACTGTGCCACACGTCCCAAACTCTGTTTTCCTACTGCCATGATTATGTACCTCTCTTATATGTTCGCGGAATTGCCGCCTTGCTTACTCGGTAAGCGATATTATTTCTTGTGCTACCGCCTCAAATTCTTTGCTTGCGCGTGACGAAGGACGATAAAAAATAACGGGTTTGGAATTGTCCTGCGCCCACTCTATCGAGCTGTCGAGCCTTATAACCTCGCCGAACACATGCACGTTGTCGAGTGCTTTTAAGTCGCTGAGAGTTTGCTTGAAGTAGTTTTTACGCGTATCAACTTTTGTAACGAGCACGCCGAGTACGCTTAGCTCGGGGTTAATGCTTTTTACGCTGTTTATAAAGTCAAACATGTTGGCTAATCCGAACAAGCCCCAAGGACTTGCCTCTAACGGAACTATTACGTAATCCGCGCACACAAGCATGTTCATAACCAAACAGCCGAGAGTGGGCGGAGCGTCGAGTAATATGTAATCGTAACTGCCCGATTCTTTTATGCCGTCGACGGCACGTTTTAATATGCTTTCTCTCTGCCATTTTGTAAACAGCTCGTATTCGACGCCCGACATAAGAGTGCTTGACGGCAAAACGTCGATATTTTCGTATTCCGTTTTGCGTATGCAGTTCTCGGCTTTTGCGTCGCGCGTAAGAAGCGTATACGTATTAAAATCGCTTTTGGCAAACTCGAAAGCCGCTTCTTCCGAAAAAAACGAAAGCGTAAGATTAAGCTGCATATCGCCGTCAATACACAGCACGCGCTTGTTTTGCTTACTAAGCGCAGCCGCTATACACGAACAGCTTGTACTCTTTCCGCTCCCGCCTTTGTTGTTTGCGAATGCTATTACTTTTGTACTCATATTGTTATTATATTATATTTTTCGGATAAACGCAAGTAATATCGCTATCCGAAAGTATCGCAAGCCACTCGTCCGACGGCTTAACGTCGGTAACTACATGCGTTATGTCTTTAAGCGCACATATGCGCACAAGTGCAGTTTTGCCGAATTTGGTGTGGTCTATTGCCAAAACCTTACGCCTTGCCGACGACAAAAGCGTCTGCTTTATGTATGCGTTGGTTTCGTTTGAATCGGTAATGCCCGAATTTACGTCTATACCCTTGCAGGAAAACACAGCCGTATCTACGTTATACGAAGCATAACTGCGGTCTACCTGCGCCCCGGTGAGCGACAGCGTACCCTCTTTAAGCACACCGCCAGTAGAAATGACGTTAAAGCCGCTTACGTCGCTCATTTCTATAAGAATTTCAACCGAGTTTGTTACTATGGTTAAATTGCTTTTTGCTTTAAGATAACGCGCCGTTCCCGCAACCGTGGAGCTTGCGTCCATAACGATTTGTTCGCCGTCGTTAATCATGCCGGCTATCAGTTTGCCTATTATCTGCTTTTCCGCCACGTTGGTGTTTTTGCGTATAACGAACGGCATGTCAACCACGTTATCCTCGTTAAGCACCGCGCCTCCGTAAGTTTTGACAACGAATCCGTCTTCCGAAAGCTTTTCAAGGTCGCGACGTATGGTTTCTTCGCTCACACCGAAAAACGCGCTGAGTTCGCTTACAACTACGCGTTTTTCGCGTTGCAACTGTTCAAGTATTTGATTCCTTCTCTCGATTGCAAGCATACACTCTCCTCCTGCATTTAGTTGTAGTTAAAAATATAACGGATTTAAATGTTTGTTGTTTTAACGGCTTTAAACGTGGTTTAAATTTAAATAATCGAGCTTATAAGTTTGCGATCGGGACGCGCGATTACGCTGCTGTCAAGATACATTCCCTCGGCTTCGGCGGTGCTTTTCGCACGGTCGATTGCCGCCTGAACCGCCGCAACTTCGCCGGTAAGCATAACGTAGCTTTTGCCGCACATTCCGCGCGCAAGACGCATCTCGATAAGCTCCACTTCGGAAGTTTTTGCCGCGTTGTCGGCGGCTACAAGCATGCTTGCCACGTCGAAAGTTTCGAGCACTCCGAGCGCGCGCAGTTCCTTTACTTCGGCTGTTCCGTAAATGGCATTGAAAAGTCCCTCGTGCGGATTGCCGAGTACGAATGTGCCTATATGCTGAGTGGGATAGCTCGCTTTTGCCGCATCGCTCGCCGCCTTTACCGCGCTAATCTCGCCCGCGATTATTATTATGTATTTGCCGGGGCAAACCGTTGCCGCTTCCACTACGTCGACGTCCGCCGCTTTAAGCATAGCGTCCGCCGCGGTAACGCCCGCCGATACGGTTTTATATTCCGATACTGCTATTGCCTTTGCCATAGTGTTGTTATATGACCTCCATGTAAACGAAACCCTTTTGTTACTCCGACGCTCCGCCGATTATAAGTCGCAATCCTGTATTATTATTTCCTTGCCCGCAAACTTGACTTTTCCGTCAATCGGCGAGTGAATCGCCACACTGAGTCCGTTGTTCGCTTTTGCAACCATCTGACCTTTTTTAACGTAATCGCCCTCGTTCACTACCGCAACAGAGGGCGCGCCTATGTGCATACTAAGCGGTAAACGCACCGATTTTACTTTCATATAACCCGATATGGGAGTAGCGAAATTATATTTATTCAAGCCGAGTCTTGCGGTAAGACGCTCGACGGGAACAAAACGCGCACTGCGCGCGGGATGCGCTTGCGAAGGCTCATGCGGCTCGGGTTTTATTCCGCCCGCTTTCAAAGCGTTTTTCGCAACCGATAAAAGCACGCGAGGCGAAAGCCCCTGCATGCACGAATACGTTTCGCACACGCCGCAACCCGAACAGTACTGAGCGTTTAAATACGCCTCGGTATCGGACATATTTCGGTTTGACACCGCCCGCATAAAACGCGAAGGGTCTATGGGGTGTCCGAGCAAATGGCGCGGACAAAGTTCGGTACACATTCGGCACTGACAGCACGCCGACGCCGCCCGATGCGAATCGAACACGGGATTTCTTTGTTTGCTTTTAACTACGGGGTGTTCGGCGGGTAAAACAAGAATTGCGTTCGTTGTTTTGGTTACTACATCGCCGCCGGATACGATTTTGCCCATCATTGCGCCGCCCGACACGAACACGGGGTTTTCTACCGTTGCGCCGCCGCAGTAGTCTATAAGCTCGGCTACGGTTGTTCCCAACGGAACTTTTACCGTTTGCGGCTTGCGCACTTCGCACGTCACCGTAACAAGCTTTTCGGTAACGGGTACGTTTTCATGTATTGCCATATGTGCATTGTATATGGTTTCTACGTTACTCACTATAACGCCTTGCGAAATGGGCAATGCTCCCGCCGCCACAACGCGCCCCGTTACTTCGTAAATGAGCACGATTTCGTCGCCTGCGGGGTAAACTTCTTTAAGAGTTTTTATTTCCACGTTGTCGAAGTTCTTGACTATCGGCGTTATGGCATCGAGCGTGCTTACGTACGCGCTTTTAATGCCTATTACGCATTTTTTAACGCCGAGCGCCTTACCTATTTCGGAAAATGTGGAAATAATTTCGTAACTTTTCTGTGCGAGCAACTGACGGTGAAGCGTTAAAAGCGGTTCGCATTCGGCACAGTTGAGTATAAGCGTATCCGCGCCCGCGGCAAATTTGGCGTATGTCGGAAAACCCGCCCCGCCTGCTCCTACGACTCCGCAGTCGCGTAATATATTTTTTATTTCTTCGATACTCATTTTCATACGCAAAAACGGCATGTTGCCCGTATTGTCGTTACCACGGGTTGACACCGCCGTATATTATAATTATTATTCCAAATTGCTTCCGTCGTCGATTATTCCTACAATCGCCGCATCTACGGGAACGGACGGCGCGTCTACGCGTGCCGCGCTTCCCGTTGTTACAAGCACGTACTCGCCTATACCCGCGCCCACGCGGTCAACCGCAACTATGCGGTTCTCTATTTTAAGGCTCGGCACGGGCTCGATAATCATAAACTTACTGCCCGTAAGGTTTTCGCACTTGCGTGTGGAAACGACCGACCCTACGACTTTTCCTATTATCATATAGCACCTCTGTCACGTATGATTACAGCCAAAGCACCCGTCGATATTTTTGCGGCGTTCGCCTCGTCGGTGTCGATGTGCATTTCAAGCGTATAGCTTTCGTCAACGCGTATCTGCACGTTGTTGAAAATTGTTCCGCGCTCGTTATCGACGCTTACCGAAACAATGTCGCCGTCGCTCACTCCCGCCGCTTTTGCGTCGGCAGGCGACATATGTATATGACGCTTTGCAATGATACAACCCTCGTTAAGATAAACCGCACCTTTGGGTCCGACTATGGCAATAGGCGCACTGCCTTTGAGATTGCCCGACTCGCGAATAGGAGCTTTTATGCCGAGCTTCAAAGTGTCGGTTGCCGAAACCTCTACCTGACTTGCCTTGCGAACGGGTCCGAGCACGCGCACGTTTTCTATCGCTCTTAGCTTTAAGCCCACGATAGTAACCGTTTCGTTGGCGGCGTACTGGCCGCCCATAAGGTCTTTCTTTTTGGTGAGTTTATAGCCGCTTCCGAAAAGCGTTTCAACGTCGGCTTGCGTAAGATGAACGTGCCTTGCGCTTACGCCTATGGGAACGGCATAGCCTTTTACGGTTTTATTTTCAAGTGCCTCGATTACGAGCTTTGTAATCATTTCTACGTTAGACTGTTCCATACCTGTTATTCCTTGTATAAAATACGAGTAAAGGATAGCTTAATAATATCAGCCGTATTATTATAAACCGAAATTCCACCCCGCACGGTCAAATGCGTGCGGGACGGTTTTGTCGATTCAATGAGCACAATCCCCTATATGCGGAATCCGTATACAGAGCACTATGCGTGTTTAAGAGCAGACTTTCGGATAACGCTTAAAGCCTGCGCCGCAAGCGAAATCCGAAAGCCGAAATTCCGAAACCTTATTACTTCAACGAGGGAAGAATCTTCTCAACGTCGTTGTGAGGACGAGGGATTACGTGGGTTGCTACAAGCTCGCCGAGGTGACTTGCGTTGTTTGCGCCTGCCTCTACCGCCGCTTTAACAGCTCCTACGTCGCCGCGTACCATAACCGATACGAGTCCGCTGCCGATTTTCTCGGTGCCTACCAAAACTACGTTTGCCGCTTTGAGCATCGAATCAGCCGCTTCGATTGCAGCTACCAAACCTCTGGTTTCAACCATTCCGAGTGCTTCCTGTGCCATTTTTCTTTACCTCCGAAAATATTTCTTTTTTTATTTTTTTATTGTTGTCAACGGTACTGTTTAATTTACCGATTTAACACTTTGTAATGTTTGCGCATATGTGCGCGTAAAACAAATTTGCCTACTTCTTATCAACCGGCTCGCTGGGGCGCATATCGGGTGCCAACTTAGCCGTATCATCGGGTACGTTTTTACGTTTTAAGCGTGCCGCACTGAGCTCAACCATTTTAACGGTTTCGGGGTGCGGATTGGCTATAACGTATTTCGCAACGGGCGGGATAAGACCGTTTATGCTTGCCGCCTCTATCGAGTCGGTAACCGCCGATACTTCGCCGGTTATAACAAGGGTAACGAGTCTGCCTCCGAGCTTCCGCTCCCATGTTACAAGCTCCACCGAGGCGGTTTTGCACATGATGTCGAGCGCGGTAATTGCCGCCGTGGTGCCGGATATTTCGATAAATCCCAAAGCGTTGTACATCTGCTTATTCCTTTAATTCAATCAGTTGCCGAACTTGGGCAATATAAGCTCTACATCGGCATGAGGCGAAGGAATTACGTGCGACGCAACCAACTCGCCGAGTTTACTTGCCGCACTGCTACCTACATCTACCGCCGCCTTAACCGCGCCTACGTCGCCGCGTACCATAACCGATACGAGCCCGCTGCCGATTTTCTCGGTGCCTATAAGCTTTACTTCCGCCGCCTTTGTCATTGCATCGGCCGCTTCGATTGCCGCGGTAAGACCTCTGGTTTCAACCATTCCGAGTGCCAAATTAGCCATATTATTTACCTCCTGCTTATTAAGCATGTTTTTTACTTATTTGTGTTTGGTGCGTTGTTTAATTGCTTTAAAACTAATTTTTATCGAATGCGCAAAGTTTGCACATCTTTTCCGTGTCGTCCTCGGGCTTTGCTATTATGTATTTCGTAACAACTCCCGAAACACGGTTTGCCGCTTCTTCGCCCGCCGCCACCGCCGCTTTTACGTCGGCAACGCTACCGCGGTATTTAACCGTTATAAGAAGCGGAACTTTCAACTTATCGGCATTTGCGGGTTTGTTGCGGTCGAACGGCTCGAGCGTTACGTTTGCCGCTTTCGCTCCCGCGTCGCCCGCCGCGAATGCCGCGACAAGTCCGTATACCTCCAATAATCCGAGCGCTTCGTTCATACTCTACCTGCTTATTTGTTTATTACGGCTATTTTAAGCCCTTCCATGCGGATGTTCGTTTTAAACGCTTCGTCGATTTCCTCTAACGGGAACGCATGAGTTATAAGCTTGTTAATAGGAAGTCCTATTGCCTTTGCGCGCTTAATAAAGTCAAACGTAGTTGCATAATCGCGCAATGTGTAAACCCACGACCCCACAAGCGTTATTTCCTTCGAGCAAAGGTCGAAGTGCGGATTTATGGTAGCGTCGCCGCCGTTAATAAAGAATCCGAGTTCGCAAAGTCCGCCGCCGTTGCGTATAAACTTGTAAATGTTGGAATGAGCCGCAGGACTTCCCGTGCACTGAAACGCAAAGTCGGCAAGGTATCCGCCGAGAGCGTCTTTTACCGCGCCCGCAAGCGCGTCGATTCCCTTGTGTTCTTTGAAGTTCACGGTTTTGCCCGCGCCCATCTCTTTGGCAAACGCAAGGCGTTTTTCTTCACCGTCTACCGCAACTATGTTTTCTATTCCGAGTGTTCTCAGAACCGCTATGCAGATAAGTCCTATCGGTCCGCACCCTTGCACAACCACTCTCGAATTGAATCTTAATATGCCCGTTGTTTTGGCACGCTCTACCGCGTGAACAAGCACCGCGCAAGGCTCGATTAACACTCTCGAATACAAATCGAGGTCGGATACGTTGAATACGGTAGAACCGCCGCGAATGAATATGTAATCGGAGAACCAACCGTTAAGGTGATAGTTGTCGTCGGGCAAAAGTCCGTAAACGTCGGCGCCGCCCACGTTTTGCTTATTCAAGTCGAACATCGTAATATCGGGGTTATCCTTGAATATCATGCAGGTAACTACTTTGTCGCCTATTTTAAGCGGCTTGCCTGCACTGTCGGCTTTTACGTTTTTACCCATTTTAACTATTTCACCCGTTCCTTCGTGCCCGAGTGCCACGGGGATAAGTCCAAACGGGTCTTTGCGGTACTCGTGCGCGTCGGTGCCGCAAATGCCGCAACCCTCTACTTTTACGAGAATATCGTCATCGCCCACTTCGGGTATGGGAAATTCTTTCACTTCCATTTTCTCTATGCCGGTGAGCATTGCCACATGCGCGGTTTTGGGAACGGATTTTCCCGCCGCGCTCGTTGCGGGTGCGCTTTTGGCACCGAGCTCTCCGAGCACTTTTTTTACGATTTCTTCAATCTTATTCTGTTCCATTTTTTAATGCCCTCTAAGTTTATTTATGTTGTAGGCCTTTGATTTTTTAATGCTATATACCGATGTCAGCGGATACACAGGCTGTCGCTCATTGTGCAACGTCTGCGCTTTGTAAAGGTAGACGCGCTTGTAAGTCCTTCGCCCGTGCGGCTTGCTATCGTAAATGTGCAGAATCCTTCGCCGCCGAATCCGATTGCCGCATACGACGGGGCGTTCTTAACCAAAATCGCGGTGTCGATTGCTTTTGCGTATGTGGTAATGTTATCTATGTTTTTGCTGTGAATATGTGCCGAATGACGGTTTCCGTGCTCTAACCAAACTGCGGTTTCCACACCCTCGTCAAAGTCTTTTACTCTTACAACGCCGAGTATGGGCATCATAAGTTCCTCCGATATAAGCGGGTGTTCCTTTTCGCCCTCGAATATTATGCAACGAATACTGCTCGGAACTTCCACGCCCACCATATGTAAAAGCGTTTTCGCGTCGCGTCCTACGCACTTGCGGTTAAGACCTTTGGGAGTAAGCACGCAGTCGACAAGCTTTTGCTGAACTTCCTTAGAAGCAAGGTAGCAACCCTGTTCTTCTATCATGTATTTCATAAGTTCGTCGCAAATGCTCGATACCGCCACTACTTCTTTTTCGGCTATGCAAGGAAGATTGTTATCGAACGTGCAACCGTTTACTATGTCGCGCGCCGCTTTGCGGATGTCTGCGGTTTCGTCTACGAGTGCGGGAGGATTGCCCGCGCCCGCGCCTATGCCGCGTTTGCCGCTGCTGAGTACCGCCGTAACAACGCCGGGTCCGCCCGTTGCCGCAATAAGCGGAATATCTTTGTGTTTGAGCATTATCGCGCTTGTTTCCATTGTGGGCTTTGCCATAGAGCATACTATATTCACGGGTCCGCCCGCCTCCAACGATGCTTCGTTAATGAGGTTTACCGCAAAGTTACTGCATTTTACCGCGCCGGGATGAGGATTGAATACCACCGTGTTGCCGCCGGCTATCATGCCTATCGAGTTACACAGCACGGTTTCGGTAGGGTTGGTGCAAGGAGTTATTGCACCGATTACTCCGAACGGTCCCATTTCAACAAGCGTGAGTCCCCTGTCGCCGCTCCATGCGGTAGTCGTTATATCTTCCGTGCCGGGAGTCTTTTCGGCAACAAGACGGTTTTTTAAAATCTTGTGTCCTACATTGCCCATTCCCGTTTCTTCAACCGCCATGCGCGCCATAACTTCGGCGTTTTCAATCGCCTTGCGACGGATGTTGGATATTATCTTTTCGCGCTGGTCCATAGTCATTTTTTTCACTACTTGCTGCGCTTTTTTTGCCGCGGCTATCGCCTCGTTCATATCGGTGAATATTCCGCGCATAGGGATGCTTTCGGTTTCACTCATGCTTATGCGCGCCATTACCTCTTTAACGATATCCGAAACCATATTTTCGTTTACCGACATAAAATGTCCTCCCAATACTTTTTGCCTATCTCGGCAAGCTGTGTGTCTTCGCTCAGAGTTCCGCCCGAAACGCCTATCGCGCCCGCTATCTTACCCATGTAGTACAGCGGTTCGCCCCCGCCGAATATCACTATTCTGCCGTTGTTGGTTTGCTGAATTCCGTACAGCTCGCCGTTCGGCGACGCAAGAGCGGAAAGTTCCGATGTGGATTTACGCAAGGCAACCGACGTATAGGCTTTGTTAAGCGCAATATCGTAGCTTGCGAGTATCGCGCCGTCCATGCGCTTGACCGCAACGGGATTTGCTCCGCCGTCGGCTACCGCCGCATACACGCTAAGCCCCATCTCTTTTGCCGCCGCGAATACTTTTTTTATAACGGCTTCGGCGGCACACAGCGTAATGTTAAACGTGGTGTTTACGTTCTTCTTTTCCGCCAAAGCTTCGAGCACCGCGCCGCTTACGATTTTGTCTACGTCTGCGGCGTTCATATTATAATCCGAGTTCCTTTATAACCTTTGCGGTTATGCTCTTAACGAGTTCTTCGCTTGCGCCCGACGCCGCGGCATGACCGCCTTTGCCGCACGAGCCTCCGCAGTTGTGGCAAGACGCCTTACCCTCTTTGTTGTTGGGGCAAAGGTTCGCGGGGTGCTTACCCGTCATGCCGAACTGACGGCGGATTTCGTACAAACGCTGAACCTGAGCTTCGCTGAGTTCTTTGGGTCCGCCGAGTTGCTTGCTGATATACAAAAGCTGAGCGTAAAATTCAACCGACTCCATTTTGTTGTAAGCCGACAAAAGGCTATCCGAGAAAGTAAGCGCACCGTGGTTTTCCAAAAGAACCGCATCGAAATACTGAACATACTCGGAAACCGCATCGGGGATTTCGTTTGTAGAAGGAGTGCCGTACTTTGCAATGGGTACGCAACCGAGAGCTATAACCGCTTCGGGCATTATAGGCTGAGTAAGCGGAATACCCGCAATCGCAAATCCAGTTGCATACATGGGATGAGCATGAACAACCGATTTAACGTCGGGACGCTCTTTGTAGACACGCATGTGCATTTTGATTTCGCTCGACGGTTTAAAACCGGGGTTAGCCTGAATAACCTTGCCCTCTTTATCCACCTTGCATATAAACTCGGGGGTCATAAAGCCCTTGCTTACGCCCGTGGGGGTGCAAAGAAATTCGTTGTCGCTGATTTTAACGGAGATATTGCCGTCGTTGTTAGCAACCATGCCGCGATTGTAGATGCGCTTGCCGATATCGCAAATCTGCTTTTTGATTTCGAACTCGTTTACCATTGTTATTTACTCCTTGTTTTGTGTGGTTTTATTTTGTTTTTTGTTGTTGTTTTCTATATTATACCGCCGAACGCAGATAATGTCAATACTTTTTATGTGGTTTTTGTTTGTTTTATGTGATTTATTTTTGTTTTTACCGGAAATTCGGTTTTACCCCCGAGCCGCTCACGTCTTTGTTATGTCGCAAACCGTAATATCGGGCTTACTGCGGCAGTAATCTATTATCGCCGAAAGCGCGGACTGAACCTCGCTTACCGTTCCCGTTATAATGAGCGTGCCGCTGTCGTGGTAGTCTATATGAGCTATTTTAACGCCCGAAGCCTTAACCCCTATATCGCCCGCGATAAGCGCGAACTCGGCGGGCGATGCGTTTACTATGCCAATCGCGCCGTTGTTCGCCCCCTCTAAACCTGCGGCTTTGTAAAAGCTTTCGTCGGGGTTGGCGATTATGTGCGCAAGCGTAATCTGCTTGCCGGGAACAAGCTCCTGAACTATTCTGAGCTTATCTTCCAAAGTTATCTTTTCCATATCACCCTCCTATTTGACAGTGGAGTTTGCAATTCGCTTTTGCGGCGTTAAGCAGTTTCGTCATAAATTCGTTTGTCGGCGGCTGTATGTGCGCCATTGTGTATTGTCGCCCGAGTCCGTCGTATTTATCCTGTCCCAATCGGTGGTAAGGCAATAAATGCAACCCTTTAACGCCGCTCAGCGAATCGGCGAATTTCGCGATTGCCGCAATTTCTTCCTCGGTAGCGTTAAATGTAGGAATAACGGGAACTCTTATTATAAGTTCGCACAGTCCGCTGTCGGCGATTTTGCGCGCGTTTTCAAGCATGAGTTCGTTTGACTTTCCCGTAAACTCGCGGTGCTTATCGGCAACAGTGTGCTTTATGTCGAGCAGATATTGGTCTATGTACGGAAGCAGTTTTTCTATTACTCCCCACTCTGCGCACCCCATACTCTCGATTGCGGTGCTTATTCCGCGGGCTTTGCTCTCGCGCAACAAAGAAAGCGCAAATTCGGGCTGACACAGACTTTCGCCGCCCGAAAGCGTGAGTCCGCCGCCGCTCCTGCGATAATAGCCGCGGTCGCGTTCCACAATGTCCATAACCTCGCCTACGCTTACGTCGCGCCCTATGGTTTTAACTCCGTCCTGAGTTTTCATGGTTTCGATTTCGTAGCTTTGCGATTCGGGATTACAGCACCAGCGGCAACGCAAAACACAACCCTTTAAAAAAACGATTGTGCGTATTCCGCGCCCGTCGTGTATGGAGTAGCGTTGAATGTCGAATATGCGTCCTGTGGTAAGATTATCGTTCATAATTTACTTTTTCCATGAATGGTGATTTTTTATTGTCCCACCCTTTTTTTACCGATAAGATTCCTCGGCTTCGCTCGGAATGACAATAAAGCCAAACCCAAGGCGGCGGAGAACGGTGCGTTGTCTTGACGGCAAGAGTTGCAGATATGCGCAACAAGCGTAGCTGAAAAACATGCCGTTATACGTCGCCTACTATGCTCCCCAAGCTTGCTCGGTGCGGTTAATAATATCATCTTGCAACGAGCGCGAAAGCGTTGTAAACAATGCGCTGTAACCGGCTACGCGCACAACAAGGTGTTTGTAGTTTTCGGGGTGCTTTTGCGCGTCTAACAGAGTTTCGCGGCTTACAACATTAAATTGCATGTGGCTTCCCTTTTGGTCGAAGTAAGTGCGAATAAGCGCGACGAACTTTTCGAGTCCTTCCCGCCCCGCAAGTGCGGACGGGTGAAATTTCTGATTGAAAAGCGTGCCGTTGCTTGCAATGTAATGGTCGAGCTTACTTACAGAGTTTGCGGTTGCGGTAGGACCGCACACGTCGCGTCCCGCCGTAGGGCTAACACCGTCGGCAACGGGAGTGTAAGCATATCTGCCGTCGGGCGTCGCACCCGTCTGCGCTCCCAAAGGCACATTTGCCGAAACCGGATAAAGTCCCGCCTGAAACATGCCGCCGCGCGGATTCTTGAAAGTTTCGAGCGGCTTTGTATACATATACGCCGCCTCTCGCGCAAATTCGTCGGCTAAGTCGTCGTCGTTGCCGAAGTGCGTTACTCCGTCTATAAAGCTTTTGATTTCGGCATAACGGTTCTTTTCGGCGTCGGTCAGAGAATTGAGAACGCTGCCGAGTATTGCGGGGATTTCTTTTTGCGAAACTTTTTTGCCCTCGGCTTGCATTGCCCGCACTATGTCGGCGGTTATGTCGGCGGCGCGTTCCTCGGTTATTTTGCCGAAATTATAGTAAAGCGCGCGTTTAAGTTCTTCCAAAGTAAATTTCTTTTGCTCGTACACGAGAGTTTTTACGGCGTACAGCGAGTCGCCCATGTTGGCAACGCCGAATCCCTGCGGACCCGTAAAGTTGTAAATCGCGCCACCCTCCTGCACGCTTTTGCCGCGTGCAATGCAATCGTCTACCAAACAGCTTTCAAAGGCAAGCGGCGCACGTTCCATGTGCGCGTAATCGATTGCGTTATCGGCATTAACCAAAAGCTCGATTGCGTAATTTATCTGCTTAACGTAAGCGTCGCGGAATTTTTCGTAAGTGTCAAACGAATTTACGTCGCCCGTATCGAGTCCCACGCGTTCGCCCTTGTCTATACCGCGCGAGAACACCATTTCGAGCGGACGGCACATATTGAAAAACGCAGCGTCGTGCCAACCGTCGGTTTTGCCGGGACACTGAGGTTCTACGCAACCTATTATATTATAATTGCGTGCGTCTTCCATGCTGAGTCCGCGGTTAAGCAATGCGGGAATTATAACTTCGTCGTTGTAGTATGCGGGAAGTCCCACGCCGGTGCGTGTAAGCTCGGCGGCTTTTATGAGCAGCTCGTGCGGACTGCCGTTCCACACGCGAATCGACAGCGACGGCTGAGGAAGCATTACATGCTTACTTGCGACTATGCACATAACCGACAAATCGTTGGTTACGTCTACTCCGTCGGCGTTCTGACCGCCTACTATCATATTTTGAAACAGACTGTAACCCGCAAAGCCCTCGGCGGAAGCCGCGTCGCGCACCTTGTTGAGGTCGTTGAGCTTTACGAAAATGCAGTCGATAAGTTCCTGCGCAAAATCTCGCGTTATTTTGCCCGCTTTAATATCGGCGGCGTAATAAGGGTACATGTATTGGTCGAATCTGCCGGGACTTATGCTGTGACCGCTCGATTCGAGTTGCAAAAGTTGCTGAACAAACCAAAACGACTGACACGCCTCGTAAAAGTTACGGGCGGGTTTTGCGGGAACGCGGGCGCAGTTTGCCGCTATCGCAGTAAGCTCGGCTCGGCGCGCGGAGTCATTTTCGGTTTTTGCCATGCTCTCGGCAAGCTCGGAGTAACGCTTTGCGTAAATTTTAACCGCCTCGCACGCTACGATAACGGCTTTTAAAAATGCCGAACGGCGCGCATAATCGGCGTCGGAAACTTTTGCGTTTTCGAGTTCGGATGCGGCGCGCTCGATTACGTAATCGAGTCCTTTGTTTATAACGGTGTCGTACTGAACGGTTACATGCCCTACGCCGTTATAAAAATAGTTGCCGGGGGTGAACATGTTGTGCGCAAACGCCGCACGCGCCTCGGGTGCCATGTACGACGTAGCAAGCTCGCTCGTTGTTTTACCGCGCCAATATTTATGCACTTCTCTGAGTGCCGATTTACTTTCTTCCGATATTTCGAACGGGTCGGCGGCACGGGTGGCAACCGTATCGAATTCGCTCTCTAACCACTCGAACGAAAATTCGGGGAAAGTCGGGCACGAACGCGGACTTACCGAATTTGCGCCGACTATGAGTTCGAGCGGACGTATTACCATAGGTATATTTCGGCACACGTTGTAAAAAGCCTTTGCCTTACGCAAGACTATCGGTTCTCCCTCGGTAGACTTAAACGAATCGGTGTAAAGAACCGCGCGGTAATGCTCTATCTGCGGCATCTTTTCAAAAAGGTCGGAAACAAGCTTTGTTATGCGCGGCGTCTTTTCACACTCGGCAATCTCGAATTTCATATTATATACCCCTTTCTTCTATATTTACACGGTAAGTATACCACACAAAACCACACATGTCAACAGAAAAACAAATAAAAACCACAAAAGTAAATGTTTGACTCTTGTGGTTTTATATTTAATGTAAGATTTATAATACTGTTTTTCGTCGCGTTTAGGTCAGCCGAGCTTCCGAGGCTTGCGAACGGACGGCTTTTGAGCTGAATCCCGATTCGAAACTGCGGATTCTCCGCTGTCGAAACTAACCTCGTCCGCCGTGACAGCCGCCTCCGTAGCTTCGGATTTATCGGAAATTTCTTCTTCGGATACGTTATCCGATACGTTATCCGGAATTTCATCGAGCATATCGGTTTCGTCGTACTCGCTTTGCTCGGATAATTCTTCGACAACGTATACGCTGTCATTGCCTTTTTTACTCGGCAAAACCGTGATAATATCGCCCGCAGAGTAAAAAGTTTTGCAGTACGAACTGCACACCGTACCGTTTACGTCTATTTTAAGTTTGTACGTGGTGGAAATGACGCGCTCGTAATACTTCGAGCCGTTTGTCGTTTGGCTCGAAACCGTACACGAAATCACCATGCCCTTTTGCGGATTGCTTTCGTCGAATCGCTTAATCGACATTGCAAGTTTTTGCTTTATGACCGTTATGATTATGGCAATAATAATAACCGCCGCAAATCCGCCCACACAAATTAAGCCCGCAATTTGCCACCCTACCGCAATAAGTACTATGCCGCCGAACATAAGCGCAAGCAAAACGATTAAAAACACCGTACCGAGCGTCTTTTCTTTTTTCGTACTCGATTTTGCGGTTTTACCAGTATGCGACATCATATACTCGGCGCGGGCAATCCGGTTTTCGGTGTGAGCAGTCGAGTTTATGCGCTCTATCCTTGCTTGTTCAAGGTCGCGTTCTGTGATTACGTTTTTTTCGCTTTGCTCGTCGAAAACAAATTCTTCGTTGTCGTCGTCGCCGTCGTTTTCGTCCGAAAGCGCGTCGTCGGAAATCGCCTCGTTATCTTCGGCTTTAACGCCTTTAACCGCCTTGACAACAACGACTATGCTTGCTATAACGGCAGTAGAAAAACTGACTCCGAACAAAGTAATTATTCCCGCTAAACTCAGCCAACCTTTATGAAGTACAGCTCCGATTATAATTACGGCAATGCAAACAATAAAAAACAATATTGCGATTATTCTGTATTTTTTCATATACATTACTTTTCTTTGCTTTCCGAATCGCTGTTTTCGTTGTTTTCCACTCGGCATAAAATAAGCACGCGCTTGCCGTTCTTCCATGAAAACACGTTCACCGAATCGCCCTCGTTGAAAAATTCGTGACTGTAACACGTAACGTCGTTGCCGTCTATTTCCAAAGTCACTTTGTACGTTACATTCGACACATACGAGCTTCGGTTGGTAGAAGGTCCGCTCTGACTGCTCAACACACAATGCTTAACGGGCGCTTTCATGAATTTTGCCGTAGGGTCGTGAGCGGCTTTACTCGGCTTGCCGTCTTTACGCGGCTTTATGTCTTTAACCGAAAGCGAAACGTGTTCCTTTATTTTCACGACGATGAACGCGATTATAATCATGCCCACGCCTACGCCCCATGCTATTATGCCGTACACGGGCTTTCCGAACCACGCAAACACTACGAACATAGCGCAACACGCTATAAAGGTGAACAAGAACAAACAGCCCAATACTTTTTCTTTGCCGCCCGACGCACGCCATGAAAGAATCATTTGCTTAAACATACGCTTTGCGTTTTCGTTGCGGTTCTCTGCTCGGTAAGTGGAATTTATTCGCCTTAACGATTCCTGTTCGGCTTTGCGCATATCTTGTTCGGCGTCGAGTTCATGCTTTGCCTGAACAAACAGCGCAATAACCATTATTACGGCAACCAAAAATCCGCCGCCGAACAACAACACGATGCCAGTTATCATCATAACGTACTCGCCGATAACAATACCGCCGATAAGCACAGCCAAACTTAAAACAATCCACGAAATAAGCACTACTGCCGCTATTTTAGGTTTCATAATCAGCTACCCGAAAAGATTATTTGTGTTTTTTGCCCTCTACGAGTTCTTTTGTTTCGCGCGCTATTACAAGCTCTTCGTTTGTGGGAATAATAAGCACTTTAACACGGGAATCGGGTGCGGAAATATCGCGCACTTCGCCGCGGATACTTTCGTAATTCTTCTTTTCGTCAATCTTTATGCCGAGGTAATCCATATTACCCGCCACGCGCGAACGCACCTCGGGGGTATGCTCGCCCACGCCTGCGGTAAACACGAGCGCGTCTATGCCGTTCATTGCGGCAATGTATGCGCCTACGTAGCGTTTAACGGTATAGCCGAACACGTCGAGCGCGAGAATTGCACGTTCGTTGCCCGCGTCTGCCGCCGCCGTCAAATCGCGGAAGTCGCTGCTCACGCCGCTGAGCCCCTGCATGCCCGACTTTTTATTGCATACGTTAAGTGCCTCGTGAACATTCATGCCCGTTTTGCCCATTATGTATTCGATAACCGACGGGTCGATATCGCCGCAACGGGTTCCCATGGGAACGCCTTCGAGCGGAGTAAAGCCCATGGAGGTATCAACGCACTTGCCGCCGTCAACCGCCGAAATGGACGAGCCGTTGCCGAGGTGACAGGTTACAACCTTAACGTCTTTGGGGTCTTTACCGAGATACTTTGCCGCCTCCGCCGCAACAAACTTGTGGCTTGTTCCGTGGAATCCGTAGCGGCGCACTTTATAATCGGTGTAGTATTCGTACGGAAGTCCGTACATATACGCCTTTTTGGGCATTGTGTGATGAAAAGCCGTATCGAACACGAGAGCCATAGGCACATTGGGCATTGCCTTTTTGCAAGCCTCTACGCCTATTATATTAGCGGGCTGATGAAGCGGCGCAAGCTCGCCGTTTAACTTGCAGATTTCCATTACCTTATCGGAAACAAGCACCGACTCGGTAAAATCCTCGGCGGAGTGCACCATGCGGTGTCCTACCGCGCCTATCTCGTTCATGTTCTTTACAACGCCGTGTTTGGGGTCGGAAAGCGCGTTAAGCACAAGGCGGATTGCTTCGTTATGGTCGGGCATTGGCGACTTGATTACAACGTCGTCGCGCCCCGGAACTTTATGAGTAAGCAAGCTTCCGTCGATTCCTATGCGTTCGCAAACGCCTTTCGCAACCACCTTTTCGGTATCCATATCTATAAGCTGGTATTTAAGCGAACTGCTTCCTGCATTTATAACAAGTATTTTCATTATTATTACTTCCTTGATTTATTTTCGATTTTTTTTATTTGGCTTATGCGGTGCGAACTCAGTTTTGGGTGTTTAAAATAACAACCGCCACAACCGAGATAATGTCTTCTACCGTACAGCCGCGGCTGAGGTCGTTTACCGGCTTTGCGAGCCCCTGAATGAGCGGACCTATCGCCTCCGCGCCGCCCATATACTGAGTGAGTTTGTAACCTATATTGCCTGCGTTGAGGTCGGGGAAAATGAGCACGTTGGCTTTGCCCGCAACTTTACTGCCGCCCTTAACCTTCTTTTCGGCAACGCGCGGCACAAGAGCGGCGTCGCCTTGAAGCTCGCCGTCTACAAGCATATCGGGATATTTTGCTTTAATCTTTTCGAGCGCGCTCGTAACTTTATCGACAAGCGGGTCTTTCGCGCTTCCCTTTGTGGAAAAGCTGAGCAGAGCCACGCGTTGCTCGTTAAATCCGCAAACGTCGCGCGCGGTTTTCGCGGTGCTGTATGCAATATCCACAAGTTGGTCGTCGGTGGGATTGGGAATAACTCCGCAATCGCCGAACACCAAAACGCCGTCTTCGCCGTAAAGCTTAGAGGCGGGATTCTCGGGCGGAAGTGCCATAATAAAACAGCTCGACGCGCTTCCTATCCCCTTTGCGGTTTTGATTATTTGAAGCGCGGGACGAAGCACCGCACCCGTCGAGTTTATGGCGCCCGCAACCATACCGTCGGCATCGTCGGCTTTAAGCATCAGAGTACCGAAGTACAGAGGGTCGGCGGCGATTTTCTGCGCTTCCTCGCGCGTCATTCCCTTTGCTTTTCTGAGTTCGTACAGCAGTTCCGCATATGTATCGAGTTTGTCCGACTTTGCGGGATTTATTATATTGAATCCGCCGAATTTTACGTCGGGACAGAGTTTTTTCATTTCCGACTCGTCGCCGAGCACGGTTATGCGCGCCATTTTGCTATTGACAATCTGAGCGGCGGCACGAATAGTGCGCTCGTCGTTGCCTTCCGGCAAAACGATATGACGGTCGAGTTTAGCCGCACGCGCCCGTATGGAATCCATAATCTTAGACATCTTTTCCTTCTCCCTTTTAGGTGATTTTTGCATAACCATTGTACCACCATAAAGTTATTTTGTAAAGGAATTTGACGCTCAGATAAGTTTTTCCGCCGCCAAAATAACAAGCGCGAGTCCCGCGGCGATATTGCCGAGTCTTCCGCTTTTAACGCCTCCGCCCGCTTTCGCTCCCGCATACAGCGCAAGTGCAGTAAATACAAACGTAAGACACGCCGTAGCCGCAACGGCGTAAGACGGCGCGGCATAACCGAATCCCGCCGCAAGCCCGTCTATCGAAATAGCCGCCCCGAGCGCAAGCCCCTCGGGCACAGAAAGCACGCGGTCGGAATTTATATCCGTTTGGTCGGCGGTAAACGGAGCAATCTTAATAAGTCCGAACACCGCAAGCACCGAAAACGATATGTACCTTTGCACCGTCTCGGGCAGAAGTTTTCCCACGCTTTCGCCCGCCGCCATGCCCAAAGCCATGCACGCCGCGCTTATAACAGCCGCCGCCGCAGAGCTTATAAGCGGCACTTTTATTTTAGAAGTCCCTGCCGAAAACCCGCACGCAAGAGCGTCGGCGCTTACGCACAGGGCGAGTATGATTATTTCCGCAATTTTGTCCATTTATACCATTGTATGCGCATTTGCGGATATGTGCATTGATACGCGGCGTACGGAATTTCGGCGCGGTTAATATATTGTCGATATAATACGGTACGTGTCGAGCGTTAAAACAGCCGCGTGACGTTAATTATCGCACAGCAGTGTTTTTCTTCCGTTAAGCGTAGACAGCGCCAAACT
The DNA here is from genome assembly GCA_947086925.1 of uncultured Clostridia bacterium. Taxonomy (GTDB): domain Bacteria; phylum Bacillota; class Clostridia; order Christensenellales; family Pumilibacteraceae; genus Pumilibacter. The sequence goes on along the minus strand of CAMUAL010000003.1, from coordinate 56,415 downwards.
CGATTTTCGTTTTTCCCTGTTAAAGTGCATACGCGCGTATTTGCGCGACACGGATTTGCTGATTCCCACGGCAGTACCGCAATTTGTTACCGCCACGGCGTTTGCTTTGCGCGGAATAAACCTATAATCGGAAACGGAAACGTGAACTTCACCGAATCCGCGTTCCAATGCGCTCAGCATTTTGCGGGCGGAAATGCGTGTAAATGCCGAATAGGCAATGCCGTCTAAATTCAGCCACACCTGACGGGTGTCGTCGTTATACGCGGCGGCAAGCAATACGAATCTGAACTGCAATCGGGTAAGCTTTGCCATTTTACGCCACAACGGAATTTTAACGCCGACGCGCCTTAAAAGTTCTTTCGCTCCCGACGCACTCAACGGCAATCGCGTTTTAAGCGCACGGGCGTAAGCAAGATATTCGCCGACGCGCATATCCGAAAACGGAATATCGCCCAAAACAAAACAGACTTTGCCGTTTAACATAAAGTCGGCGAGCACGTCGGGATTATCCGCCTCTGCGGAATTTTCGCGTTTTTCCCGAAACATTTTGCGCTTTACGCGAACATTTCCTATATAATAAGTAATCATAAAAATCCTCCCGCATTTTACGAGAAGATTATTGACATTTTATATTATTATATACCTTTTTTACTTTGTTATGGGATTGATATTGAACTAGGCTTGTTTTTATATGGGAAATCATAAATCAAGCGTTTCGCGGTACACTTCGCTTTTTGCGACGTTTCTGTCCGACGCCGTACGCTTTATTGCCTCTTTTTTGTCGAGTCCCTCGTTTATATAGCTTACAACGTGTTCACGCACCGAAAGCGAATTTTTTTCGCACTCGGTTTCCCGCCCTTCTATAACAAGCACGTACTCTCCCTTTTCGGTAAACTGCGGAGTTTCGCCCAAAGTAAATCGAATACATTCCTCGAACTTTTTGCTTATTTCGCGTACAAGCACGGCTTTTCGCGCGCCGAACGCCTCGTAAAAGCAATCAAGGTCTTTACCGAAAGAATGAGGCGAAACGTAAAAAGTCAAAGTTCCCGAGTAAGCCGTAAATCCGCTTAAATATTTTTTTCGAGCCGTGTTCTTTTCCGGAAGAAAACCGCCGAACGCAAGGCTTTTCAGCTCGAATCCGCTCATAACGGCGGCAGAAACGAACGCGCAACTGCTGCCGACTACGGTATACGGCAATCCGTATTTTACAGCCTCCCGCACCAATACCGCACCGGGGTCGGATATACACGGAGTTCCCGCATCGGTTATAAGCGCGATTTCCTCGCCCGCTTGCAGTCTTTTTATTATTTCATCGCACTTCTGCTTTTCATTGAATTTCTGATACGATACCATGGGCGCGGTTATAGAATACTCGGCGCACAGTATTGCCGAGCGCCTCGTATCCTCCGCCAAAATAAGCGAAACGCTACGTAGCGTTTCAACCGCACGGAACGTAATATCTTTTAAATTACCTATCGGCGTACAAACCAAATACAACATAAAGCCACTTCCCGCCTTTTGATGTCAACCCGCTTTTTTTGTTAAAAAACAGGCAAAAAAATTTTTATGGGCACGTATACGTTATATGCGCCCGTATTCGCCGCCTACGGTTTTTTCCGGAAAAACAACAATTCCCTCGCGCCCGTCGCGCATACACTCACACATGAAAATATGCGGAGGCTTGCCTTCGGCGGGTCGGAGTATTTGCAGTTTTTTCGGCTCTAACCTATGCCGCTTTAAAGTTGTTATAACCTCGGCAAGGCGGGTTATATGATGAACAATACAGAATTTGCCGCCCGTAGAGAGTAGCCGTTCGGCACATGCGGCAACCTCGTTAAAAGTAACTTTTTCTTCGAAACACGCAATCTGTTCGGGGAGAGTGCCGCGCGGCACTCCGCTTCCCGCTTTCAGATACGGCGGATTGCACACCACGCAGTCGAATCTTCCGGTGAATTCCTGCATGGGCATATGCGCAACCGTAATGTTTAAGCCGTTAATTTGCGCGTTGAGTTTTATAAGCTCGCAACACTTTTCCTGAATTTCCACCGCAGTGACGCGGCAACCGTATTTGCCCGCAAGCAAAACGGAAATTATGCCCGTACCCGCGCCCAAGTCGCACACGTTTGTTTTAGGTTGCGGCGCGGCAAAGTTGGCAAGCTCCACCGCATCCGTTCCGAATAAAAACAAGTCGGTATCTTGTATAAACTTTAAACCGTGGGTTTGTAAATCTTCTTCTCTGCGCATTATTCTCCCTCGCTTATGCGCACTCTGCACAGAGTTTCGCTGTTATGCGTCACCTTAACGCTGTCGGCAATCTCTATTCCCGCAATAACAAGCACGTTGTCGCCGCTGCACAACAGAGGAATAAAATCGCGGAAACGCTGCGGTACTTTCATATCTATAAGATACTCTTTGAGCTTTCTCGTTCCGCCTCCGAAAGGGGTGAATCTGTCGCCGTCGCGGCGCGTGCGCCATATGCAATCGGGCGGCAGACTGTCGGCGCAAAACACAAGGTCGCGCGGACGCAACCACGATTTATTCATTCTTAAACTCGACTTATCCACACGTTCAACCGTAACATCGCCCACCTTTAAAATCGAATTTTCGGGCATGGAAAACGGCACGTCGTAACGCGAAACCTCCTCTTTTTTATCGCGGTAAAATGTGATTTTGCCGTACTCGCGCGCCGCGATTATTCCATTGCCTATATTTATCCTTGCACACGGTTTTTGCGTTTTAAGCTTAATTACGCCGTCTACGGCGTTATAATATACATCGGCAGTCTTACCCATGCGTTTTAACGCCTCGAAAATATACGGAGCGGAAATATATTCTTCACTCACCGAAACCGCGTCGCCGCTCTCGGTTATCGCGTTTTTATTCAAGTGCTCGGCAATAAAGCCATCCGCCTCGGCGGCAAAATCCGCAGTGCGACAAACCGCCTTTTCAAACGCGGGAAAGCGTTCCGCTATTACCGGCAAAATCTCGTTGCGTATATAGTTTCGGCTGAAAGTATTATCGAAGTTGCTTTCGTCGGTAACATGCTCGATTTTTTTTGAAATAACGTACTCGGCAATCTCATTTTTGCCGGTGGTAAGAAACGGACGAAACAATCCGTCGGCATACGTCTTCATGCCAGAAAGTCCTTTTAACCCCGCGCCGCGAAACAGATGCAAAAGCACGGTTTCCACGTTGTCGCGGGCATGATGCGCGGTTGCAACCATATCGGCTTTTCCGCCAGAGACAATCTCGGTAAAAAAGGCACGGCGGGCAAAATGCGCCTCGCTCTCGAATCCCCTGCCCGACTTGCGGCACAGCTCGGGAATATCGATTTTACGGCTTATACATTCCACGTTATGCTTTAAGCAGAACCCCCGCACAAACTCGCTGTCGCTGGCGGAATTTTCGCGCAGACAGTGGTCTACGTTAAGCGCGATAAGTTTCAACTTACCCGCGTTTTTATATTCGAGCATAAGACAAAGCAATGCCATCGAATCCTCGCCGCCCGATACCGCGACGGCAACCGTTTTGTTTAAAGCATATTCGTTTATAAGATTTCTTGCGTTTTCCAACATTTTTTCTCTGCCTTGTCATTTAGTCGGGACCATAAAAATTCATGAAAACAAAAGGGACAGTCGCAGTAATGCAACCGCCCCTTACCCGCATTACTGCGCGGTGGTTTCTTCCGTTTCGTCGCCGCCCGAAAGCTCTACGGGATAAATGTTTTTGTACTTTTTCATGCCCGTGCCCGCGGGAATCAGTTTACCCAAAATTACGTTTTCTTTCAAGCCGATAAGCGGGTCGATTTTGTTTTTGATAGCCGCCTCGGTAAGAACGCGTGCCGTTTCCTGAAAGGATGCCGCCGATAAGAAACTGTCGGTGGCAAGAGCCGCCTTTGTGATTCCGAGCAACGTATGTTTCGCCGCGCCGGGGCGTCCGTAGTTTTCGAGTGCTTTGGCATTTTCTTCCTCGAACGTGGACAAGTCGATAAGCTCGCCCGCAAGCAAGTCGGCGTCGCCGCTGTCTTCTACCTTAACTTTTTTGAGCATCTGACGAACGATAACTTCGATGTGCTTATCGTTAATCTGCACGCCCTGACTGCGGTATACCGATTGAACTTCTTTTAAGATATATTCCTGAACCTCGCGGCGTCCTTTTGTGCGCAGAATATCCTGCGGGTAAATAGGACCTTCGGTAAGGGGGTCGCCAGCCGATACCACCGCGCCTTTTACTATGTTCGGTTTGAGCTTTGCGGTGAAAGGAATTATATACTTATCTTCCTTGCCTTCGTCGTTTTTGATATATACGTTACGTGCACCGTCTTTTTCTTCTATGCGCACTTTTCCGCCGTACTCCGCGATAACCGCAACGCCTTTGGGATTGCGCGCCTCGAAAAGTTCTTCAACTCGGGGTAAGCCTCGGGTTATATCGTCGGCCGACGCTACGCCGCCCGTATGGAACGTACGCATGGTAAGCTGAGTACCCGGCTCGCCTATACTTTGCGCGGCTATTATGCCCACTGCCTCGCCGATTTTAACCTTTGTAGAACCCGACATATCCTTGCCGTAGCACTTAGCGCATACGCCGTGCTTGCTCTTACATGTAAGAACGGTGCGGATATTAACCGAAGTGATTGCTTTTTCGCCTGTTTTGGGATTAGTAAGCGACGCGATTTCTTTTGCCTTATCCTCGGTAATCATTTCGTTGCAAGCAACGATAACTTCCTTTGTAAACGGATTGATTACGTCTTCGGCGGCGAATCTGCCGTTTAAGCGGTCTTCCAAACTCTCGATAACCTGGTCGCCTTCCATAATGGCGGAAGTGCGTATTCCTTTCGGCGTGCCGCCGTCGAAACAGTCTTCTTCGCGTACGATTACGTCTTGCGCTACGTCTACAAGTCGACGGGTAAGATAACCCGAGTCGGCGGTTTTAAGCGCGGTATCCGCCAAACCTTTGCGGCCGCCGTGAGAAGATATAAAGTATTCGAGTGCGCTAAGTCCTTCACGGAAGGAAGAACGAACGGGTGTTTCAAGCGTTTCGCCCTGCGGGTTGGTCATTAGTCCGCGCATACCCGAAAGCTGAGCTATCTGCTTCATGCTGCCGCGCGCGCCCGAAACCGCCATCATGTTTATGGGGTTAAATTCCGAAAGAGTTTTCTGCAATGCCTTTGTCACTTCGTCGTTGGCTTTGCTCCACTCACCCACAACGCGCTCGTATTTTTCGCGCTGAGTCATATGACCCATTTTGTAAAGGTTTTCGATTTTTATTACGTTTTCCTCGGCGCGGGAAAGAATTTCTTTCTTTTCTTCGGGGATATTCATGTCGAATACCGACGTTGTAATCGAACCTATTGTGGAATACTTGAAGCCGAGTGCCTTTACGTTATCGAGCACTTTAACCGTTTCGGTTGCGCCCTTTAACTTGAATGTCGCGTCTACTATCTTTTGAAGCTGACTCTTGCCAACCTTGTAGTTTACTTCGAGCGCAAACAGACTCTTGCGGTCTTTGGGGTCTCGTACCGTAAGTCCCAAATCCTGCGGAATCGCCTCGTTGAATATAATGCGTCCTACGGTGGTTTCAATACGTTCGTGTTCCGTTACGCCGTTGATTTCTTTGTAAATGCGCACCCAAATTTTACTTTGAAGCTCTATTTCCTTGTTCGCATAAGCCATTTTGGCTTCGTCTACGTCGCAGAATACTTTACCTTCGCCCTTTGCACCCGGTTTATCTATGGTAAGATAATAACAACCTATAACCATATCCTGAGTGGGCGAACATACGGGACGTCCGTCGCTGAGCTTTAATATGTTGTTTGAAGCAAGCATTAAGAATCTTGCCTCTACCTGAGCTTCTACCGAAAGCGGAACGTGAACAGCCATCTGGTCGCCGTCGAAGTCGGCGTTGAACGCGCCGCACGCAAGCGGATGAAGCTTTATTGCTCTGCCCTCTACAAGCACGGGTTCGAAAGCCTGAATACCGAGTCTGTGCAAAGTGGGAGCACGGTTCAAAAGAACGGGATGTTCTTTTATTACGTTTTCGAGCACACCCCAAACTTCGTTGCCCGCACGGTCTACAATGCGCTTCGCGCTCTTTATATTGTGAGTGCGTCCCTGTGAAACGAGTTCGCGCATAACAAACGGCTTAAACAGTTCGAGCGCCATTTCTTTGGGAAGTCCGCACTGATACATTTTAAGCTCGGGCCCTACTACTATAACGCTACGTCCCGAATAGTCTACGCGCTTTCCGAGAAGGTTCTGACGGAAACGTCCCTGCTTGCCGCGGAGCAAGCCCGAAAGGCTTTTAAGCTCGCGGTTACCCGCGCCCGAAATAGCCTTGCCGCGGCGACCGTTATCTATAAGCGCGTCTACCGCCTCTTGAAGCATACGTTTTTCGTTACGTATAATAATGTCGGGAGCCGACAAATCCATAAGCTTTTTAAGACGGTTGTTGCGGTTTATTACTCTGCGGTAAAGGTCGTTTAAGTCGCTTGTTGCGAATCTGCCGCCGTCGAGTTGTACCATAGGACGGAGTTCGGGCGGAAGAACGGGCAAAACGTCTAATACCATCCATGTGGGACTGTTGCCGCTCTTTACGAACGAATCGAGTATATCGAGGCGTTTGATTGCCTTAACCTTTTTGGGACCCGTGGATTTATTTACGATTTCTTTAAGTTTTTCGTGCTCGGCTTTTATGTCGATTGCTTCCAAAAGCTCTTTTATTGCCTCGGCACCCATACCTACGCGAAAAGCGTTTTCGCCCCATTTCTCGCGAGCCTCGTTCACCTTTGCATCGGTTAAAATCTGCTTGTATTCGAGGTCGGTTTCGCCGGGGTCGAGCACTACGAAGTTTACAAAGTACACAACCTGTTCGAGTGCTTTGGGTGTCATATCCAAAAGCAAACCTATGCGGCTGGGCACGCCTCGGAAATACCATATATGCGTTACGGGAGCGGCAAGCTCTATGTGTCCCATGCGCTCGCGGCGCACCTTGCTTTTGGTAACTTCCACGCCGCACTTGTCGCATATAACGCCCTTGTAACGAACGCGCTTGTATTTGCCGCAATGGCACTCCCAATCCTTGGTGGGTCCGAATATGCGTTCGCAGAAAAGTCCGTCTTTTTCGGGCTTTTGCGTGCGGTAGTTAATGGTTTCGGGTTTGGTTACTTCGCCGTGACTCCACTCGCGGATTTTCTCGGGTCCGGCGATTGCTATTTGCATCGAATCGAAATTATTTAATTCAAACATATTTGCTCTCTCCTATCTCCTACGCCTTTTTGCCTTTCTTCTTTTTCGACTTCGTATCGTCGCCGTCGAAGTCTTCACCGAATTCTTCGTCGTCAAGGTCGTCGAGATTGCCGCCTTCGAACGGGTCGTCAAGGTCGTCGAACGAGAACTCGTCTTCATCGGAGAAAAGGTTGCCCGTCTTGTCGTCTTCCGTAAGGTCGTCGGTGAACGGGTCGTCGCCGAGCAAGTCTATTTCGTTGCCGAGATTTATTTCGCCGTCTTCGTAATGCTTGAAACGGTTCTTCTCCTCGGGTTCGTCGAGTTCGTCCTCGATAAGGTCTTTTATGCCGATTTCCACTTTGTCCTCGGTAAGCACCTTAACGTCGAGCGCAAGTGCCTGCAACTCTTTTATGAGCACCTTGAACGATTCGGGAACGCCCGGCTCGGAAATATTAAGTCCTTTGACAATCGACTCGTAGGTTTTAACTCTGCCCACAACGTCGTCGGATTTAACCGTCATGATTTCCTGCAAGATGTTAGCCGCGCCGTATGCGTACAGTGCCCAAACTTCCATTTCGCCGAATCGCTGTCCGCCGAACTGCGCTTTACCGCCGAGCGGTTGCTGAGTTACAAGCGAGTAAGGACCGGTACTGCGGGCATGAATCTTATCGTCTACCAAGTGGATAAGCTTAATCATGTACATGTAGCCAACCGTTGCGCGGTTTTCGAACGGTTCGCCCGTTCTGCCGTCGTACATCTGAATTTTGCCGTCAACCTTGCCATCTGGACTTACGAATCCGTTTTCGCCGAGCAACTTTTGTATGTCGCTTTCGTGCGCACCGTCGAATACGGGGGTTGCGACTTTCCAACCGAGCGCTTTCGCAACAAGTCCCAAATGAACTTCGAGCACCTGACCGATATTCATACGCGAAGGAACGCCCAAGGGGTTAAGCACGATTTGGAGCGGCGTTCCGTCAGCCATAAACGGCATATCTTCTTCGGGCAATATGCGCGAGATAACGCCTTTGTTACCGTGGCGTCCCGCCATTTTATCGCCTACGCTTATCTTACGTTTTTGAGCAATGTAAACGCGCACAAGCTTGTTTACGCCGGGGCTCATTTCGTCGCGGTTGGCACGCGTAAACACTTTTACGTCTACAACTATGCCGCCCTCGCCGTGAGGTACGCGAAGCGAAGTGTCACGCACTTCTCTCGCTTTTTCGCCGAATATCGCACGAAGCAGACGTTCTTCGGGAGTAAGCTCGGTTTCGCCCTTGGGTGTAACCTTACCCACAAGAATATCGCCGCTGTCAACTTCCGCGCCTATTCGGATAATGCCGTCTTCGTCGAGATTTTTGAGCGCGTCGTCGCCCACGTTGGGTATATCGCGCGTGATTTCTTCTTCGCCGAGCTTTGTGTCGCGCGCTTCGAGCTCGTGCTCCTCGATATGAATGGAGGTAAATACGTCGTCTTTAACAAGGCGTTCGCTTATAAGTATAGCGTCCTCGTAGTTGTAGCCTTCCCACGCCATGAAACCTATTAAAATGTTTCTGCCGAGCGCAAGTTCCGCGTTCTCGGTGGAATGGCCGTCGGCAAGCACCTGACCTTTTTTAACCTTTTCACCCTTCGAAACAATGGGTTTTTGGTTTATACACGTGCCTTGGTTGGAGCCTATAAACTTTTTAAGAGTGTAGCGCGCCACGTTTCCGCCGTTTTCGATAACTACGATTTCGTTTGCGTCTACGTAGCTCACTTCGCCGCCCTCGCGCGCAATAACCATTACGCCGGAGTCGTACGCGATTTTATGCTCTATGCCCGTGCCTACAATGGGAGCTTCCGGCTTTAACAGAGGAACTGCCTGACGTTGCATGTTACTGCCCATAAGAGCGCGGTTGGTATCGTCGTTTTCAAGGAAAGGTATGAGCGCGGTTGCAACGCTTATCATCTGACGGGGAGAAACGTCTACGTAGTCGATGTCGGTACGGTCAACCTCGGATATATCTTCGCGGTAACGCATAAGCACACGCGCGTTTACGAAACATCCGTTTTCGTCGAGCGGTTCGCCCGCCTGAGCAACACGGTAACGGTCTTCTTCGTCGGCGGGCATATATACTACTTCGTTTGTTACTTTGCCGTTTATTACGTTGCCGTCTTTGTCGTAAACTTTTTCTACCCTGCGGTACGGAGCTTCGATAAAGCCGTACTCGTTAATGCGCGCATAGCTGCTGAGCGAAGTTATAAGACCTATGTTCTGACCTTCGGGAGTTTCTATGGGGCACATTCGCGAGTAGTGCGTATAGTGAACGTCACGCACTTCGAAACTTGCGCGTTCGCGGTTGAGTCCGCCGGGGCCCAACGCCGAAAGCTTACGCTTGTGAGTAAGCTCGGCTATGGGGTTACTTTCGTCCATGAACTGACTGAGCTGCGACGAGCCGAAGAACTCTTTTATCGCGCTCGATATGGGACGTATGTTTATAAGGCTTTGCGGCGATACCTCCGCCTCGTTCTGAATCTGCATGCGCTCGCGGATTACGCGCTCCAAGCGTGCAATGCCTATGCGGAACTGATTCTGTAAAAGCTCGCCCACACTGCGCACGCGGCGGTTTCCGAGGTGGTCGATATTATCGATATACCCCACGCCGTAGCGTAAGCCTATAAGATAGTTGATTGTTGCAACCACGTCGTCGACAAGAATATGTTTTGCGATAAGACGGTCTGCGTTTTCTTTTATAAGCGCGTAAAGCTCTTTTTCGTTGCCCGCGGCTTGCTCGATAAGCGAGCGGAGCACGGGATAATAAACTTTTTCGTTTATGCCGAGTTCGGCGGGGTCGCACTTAACGTAAGCTTTAATGTCAACCATACGGTTGCCCATTACAATATGTTCGCTGTCGTCGCCCACTTTTACGCCAACTTCGTTTATACCTGCGTTCTGAATTTTAATCGCAACAGGCTCGGAAATAACTTCGTCCGCCTTAACGTATAGAACGCCGTCGGCGTCGATTACGTCCTTAGACGCAGTCTGCCCCACAAGGCGAGCCGCAAGCGCAAGCTTTTTGTTGTACTTGTATCTGCCAACGCGGCTGAGGTCGTATTTGCGGCGGTCGAAGAATAATCCTTCGATATATCCGCGTATACTGTCTACGTTGGGAATCTCGCCGGGACGGAGCTTGCGGTTAAGCTCTATAAGCCCTTCGTCGGGAGTCTTGTTGGGGTCCTTGTCCACGGTACCCGCCATAAGCGGCTCGTTGTGGAACAGCTTTAAAATATCCTCATCGGTTGAAATGGGATAATCGGGCGCAATCCAACTGCGCTTTTCGTTATCGAGGAATTTACGGTCGCCGGTTACCGACGCAAGAGTACGCATAAGTACGCTGGCCTGCACTTTGCGCATGCGGTCTACCTGCACCCAAAGCACGCCTTTATCGTCTTCGGCAAATTCGAGCCACGCTCCGCGCGACGGAATGTTCGTTGCGTTATAGTGCGGCTGACCAGTTTTATGGTCGGGAGTAAAGTTGAAGTAAACGCCGGGCGAACGCACAAGCTGACTTACCACAACGCGCTCCGCTCCGTTTATAATAAACGAACCGTTGGGAGTCATAAGCGGGAAATCGCCCATGTATACTTCCTGCTCGATTACCTCGCCAGTTTCCGTCTTAATCTGACGCACCTTTACTTTTAAAGGCGCGGCATACGTAGCGTCGCGGTCTTTACACTCTTTTTCGCTGTACTTCGGCTTATCGTCCAGTCTGTGTCCCAAAAAGTGCAGTTCTATGCGGTTGGAAAAATCGGTTATCGGCGAAAAGTCCTTAAATACTTCGTCGATACCGTTTTTAAGAAACTCGTCGTAGCTTGCCTTTTGCACCTCGATGAGGTACGGCATGTCGATTGCTTCCTGAATCTGCGCAAAGCTTTTGCGCTCGGTGTTTCCGTACTTCACCGTTCTTATCGTTCTTTCGGCCATTTTTACTCCTCTATTCAAATGAGTTTGATTAACTGTTTTACAGTGTGTCGCCCTGCCATTACAGCGCAAAGCGCACACTTTTTAGTATACAATGAAAAACGCAACGCTGTCAAGCAATGTAACAAAAATATTTTTTACAAAATTTTCAACTCCCGCGCAAAAAGGCTCGCCTTTTCGGCAAGCCTTTAACTTTATTGCATATCGTCCAAATAGCCGTGCAATATATTTATATCGTTTTCGATTAACTCGAATCTCTGCTTTGACAAGCCCCGTCGGCTGTGCTCGGGCGACATAGCAATGTAACATCCCTAAGTCCGCTTCGCAGCCCCCCCCATTATTAAGGGGAGCCTTTATATTGCTATGTGCGCACATCCCCGACATTATCGCTTCCCGAAGGGAAGTCGTTGAAATGGGGGTTTTAAAAGGGGGAATCCGGCCGAAAGGATTCCCCCTTTATTGTTTTTCGCCGGCCTTTTTGCAATCAAAAAGGCCGAATACTATTTCCCCGTATAATGCAACTCATGCACCGTGCCCGCGGTTTTAACTTCGAATTCTTCGGGCGTTATAAGCGCGTAAGCGGCTATAAGGTCGTAAATATAACAACGGTCGTTGTGCCGTGCGGCGGCAAGCTCTATCGAGCGGTTTACGAGTTTGCCGAACAAACGGGTGCCGTCGAAGTGCCTGTTTATATAATTGAATTTTTCGTGGCGGCACGTATCGAGCGTAGCGGCAACGTGATTATAGCCGAGCAGTTTTTCAAATGCCGACATATCGAGCGCGTCGTTAAATTCGCGCCCGTTATAGTTGGGTTCTTCGCGAGTACAGCCGCCCATTATAACGGTTGGACGGCAAGGCATAACCTTTGCATTGCCGAGCATATGCACAACCATAGTCGCGGGTCCGAGCGAAAGTATTCGGTACTCGCCCGCAAGTTCTTTTAAAAACTCCGTATACTCGATTGAAGGTACGGGACAAGAAAAAAGGTTTGGCAGAATATCGCCTATTCCGTCGTTACCGTGAACAGAAGGCAAACGGCAGAACGGCTGCGAAAATGCCGTGGAATCCACAAGCCGAACTCCCGACGTATCGATTCCGTCGGCACGCGCCGCGCCGAGCAGTTTGCGAGCGTTTGCAAGCGCGCGCCCCGACTCCACGTTTCCGCCTATGGGAATAATATCGATACTTTCGTACTCCGCACGATTATTTAATATATATGCGGTTGCGCATGCGTCGTCTAAACCGTAATCGGCAAAAATAACAAGCTTCATTTTTCGTCGTCCCTATTCAATCAGAATAATTTTACGGTAAAGGTAGTACCTAAGCCTACGTCGCTTTTAACCGTTATTTCTCCGCCCATTGTTTCGACAATACTCTTTGCTATCGAAAGTCCCAAACCCGACGAGCCGTTTTCGCGCCCGCGCGCTTTGTCGCAACGGTAAAAGCGTTCGAATATGTGCGGCAGGTCTTCTTCGGAAATTCCTATGCCGGTGTCGGCTACGGTAATTCGGGCGTAATCGCCTTCCATTTCGCAACCTATGCTTATAATTCCGCCCTTAGGAGTATATTTAATCGCATTGTCGGTTATGGCGCGCAGACACTCGGTCAAAAGGTTTTTATCGGTTTCGACGGTGATTGCATCTTTGCCGCACTTGCACGTTATAGAGTGGTCGGCGTCTACCATTTTATAGCTTTCGGCGAGCTCGGAAACCACCTCGACAAGATTGAATCGCGTTACGTTGAGATTGAAATTACCCAACCGCGCCAACAGCAAAAGCTGTTCTACTATGCGTTGCATATTGTCGCTTTCCCGCGCTATCGCGGCAATTCCCTCGTCAAGAATTTTGGGGTCGTCTTTGCCCCACCTTCTGAGCATGTTTGCGTAGCCGCGAATAACCGAAATGGGAGTTTTAAGCTCGTGACTCGCATCGGCTACGAAGTTCTGCTGACGCAAAAACGACTGTTCCAAATTATCGAGCATGCCGTTAATGCGGTTTGTAAGCTCCATAAGCTCGTCCTGACTGTCTACCTGATTGAGCCGCGCCGACAGATTATCGCCCGTTACGTCGTCGATTTTATCGGTAATACTGCGTATGGGTTTTAACATAAACTGCCCCGTTACCCATACTATTGCGGCAAACAGCGCGCTTATAACAACCACCAAAACCGCCGACGCAATGGAAAGTCCGCGCATGTAATCGCTCATTGCCCCGCTCGAATTTCGCACAAGACTCACAATGTAAAACACCGTAAACGCAACAAGCACCAAAAAGAATATAACGGAATATATAACCGTCATTTTCGCGGTAAGCGGCAAATTCATTTTTTTGAATAATTTGCGGAACCCGAACACAACTCCCGTTACGGGAAAAAACAGAATCATCACAGCCAAAAGCGCGGGATGAATTTTTTTCCGCATTGTTACCGCTTCGGACTGTTTTTCCTTTTTAATGTCGTTTATGGTACGCTCTACATCGGAGCGGTCTACGTCGGGCGAAGGAAAAACCGTTACGGCGCGAGCGGCATTTTGCAGTGCGTACCGTTGCTCCTTTGTATTTGCGTTATACTCGGCGTTTTCGTTTTTATTCTGCTTGACTTTCACGCATTACCTCTGATTCAGTTGCGAATCACGTAGCCCGAGCCGCGAACCGTCTGTATGATTTTGCAATTATATTTATCGTCGATTTTACTGCGCAAGTACCTTATATAAACGTCTACTACATTTGTATTGCCGTAAAAATCAAAACCCCAAACCGCGTCGAGAGCTTGCTCGCGCGAAATCACCACGTTGCGATTGTTGAGTAAATATACAAGAAGGTCGAATTCTTTTTTCGTAAGGTCTATTACATCGCTTCCGTACGTTACCGAATGCGCCTCGCAGTCTACGCTTAGCTTTCCGCACGCAAGCACGTTTCTGTCGGGTGCGGAACGCTTTTTCATGTTTGCGCGGATTCGGGCAAGCAACTCCTCGATTGCAAACGGCTTTGTCATGTAATCGTCCGCTCCCAAATCAAGTCCCGCAACTTTATCCATAATCTGGTCGCGCGCCGTGAGAATTATTACGGGAGTCTGCTTAACCTGCCTTAACCTGCGCAATACTTCTATGCCGTTGAGCGACGGCAACATTACGTCGAGAATAATAAGGTCGTAATCGTTCCCCAGCGCCTCGTCGAGTGCCTCGCGCCCGTCGGCAATGCACTTTGTGTCGTAACCCTCGTGTTCGAGTTCGAGCTGAACGAAACGCGAAATGCTCGTTTCGTCCTCTACAATCAATATATTCATATCCCGATTCCCCTATGAGGTTATTTTATTTGTTTTCATCTCCGACTACTTCTATTCGCATGGTGTTGGTGTTGCCCGATACTCCCACGGGAATACCGCCCGTTATCACAACCAAATCGCCGTCTTTGATAAGCCCCGTAGAGCGCGCACATTCGACGGAATGAGCGAATAAATCGACGTAATTGCTTTGAAGCTTGCTTAAAACGGGCACTACGCCCCAATTCATTGCAAGCTGATTATATGCCTTATCCGATAAAGTCGCCGCTATTATAACGCACTCGGGGCGGAAACGCGACACCTTGCGGGCAGTGAATCCCGATTGACTCAGCGCGATTATCGCCTTTGCGTTAAGGTCGAACGACGCCGCAACCGTGGCATGACTTATGGCGTCGGTAATGGTTTTTATTTCCGGTTCGAGAGTATGGAATCGGTTTTTAAAGTGAATGTTGCTCTCGGTTTTTTCGGCGATTTTCGCCATTGTTTTAACCGTTTCCACACAGTATTTGCCTACGGCGGTTTCGCCCGAAAGCATAATAGCCGAAGTCCCGTCGTAAATCGCGTTTGCCACATCGCTTATTTCGGCACGGGTGGGGCGCGGATTCACAATCATGCTTTCAAGCATCTGAGTTGCGGTGATTACCTTTTTGCCCTGATTGTAGCAAAGCTTGATAATCTGTTTTTGTATGGGCGGCAGTTCCTCGAACGGTATTTCAACGCCCATATCGCCGCGCGCAACCATTGCGCCGTCGCACTCGTTTACTATGCTTTTAATATTGATTACGCCCTGACGGTTTTCTATTTTTGCGATTACCTGAATATCGCTTCCGCCGTTGTCGTCGAGAAGTTTTTTAATCTCTCTTACGTCTTCGGCGTCGCGCACAAAGCTTATTGCAAGATAGTCCACGTTTTGCGATATTCCGAAAAGTATATCCTTTTTGTCGATTTCCGAAATATACGGCATGGGAATGTCTACATTGGGTATGTTTATACTCTTGCGACTGCTGAGCTCGCCGCCGTGAACAACCACGCACACTATTTCGCGCTCGGCAACCGAATCCACTTTAAGCTCGATAAGTCCGTCGTTTAAAAGTATAACGTCGCCTTCGTGCAAAAACTTAGGCAGGTCGGGATATGTAATGGAAACGCGGGCGTTGTTGCCCTCGCAGTCCTCGGTGGTAAGAGTAAAATAATTGCCGTCGGATAAATCCGCCTTGCCTCCCTCGAACGTGCGCACGCGGATTTCGGGTCCTTTGGTATCGAGCATTATGGCAACCGCCTGATTAAGCTCGGCGCGGGCGCGGCGAACAAGTTCTATTCGTGCGGCATGCTCCTCGTACGTTCCGTGCGACATATTGAGCCGAGCTACGTTCATCCCCGCCTTAATCAAACGCTTCATAGTCTGATAGTTGTCGGTAGCGGGTCCTAACGTGCATACTATTTTGGTCTTTCTCATTTATAATATCCTCTCGAAAATTTAATGCTTTTTACGGTACTTTTGTCGCCGCGATTCAATGCTTTTACAGTTGGCTTTTTGCCGCCGCCGAGCGCACGGCACGCACCGCCAAAGCCGAGTCTATATGATTTTTCCGATGTCGTAAGGCGTTGCCTGATAAACGCAATAGTTTAGCCAGTTGCTTATTAAAAGCGATTCGTGCGCGCGCCACGTCAAAGCAGGTATTTCCCCCACTTTTCCGTGCGGATAATAATGCTTAGGAGGAGCGATTGCCTCGCCGTTTTGAAGGTCGCGCATGTATTCGTTGTGTAAAGTACAAGCGTCGTATTCGCCGTGACCGAACACGAACACGCGTCGGAGATTTTTCGACGCGGCAAGATATATTCCCGCCTCATCAGATTCCACAAGCACGCTTATGTCGGGATTGTTTTTCACATCTTGCGAATTTACCTGCGTATAGCGCGAGTGCGGCGCGGAGTATTCGTCGTCGAATCCGCGCACAAGCGGGTTGAATTTATCGAGCACCTTGCCGCGGAATATTCCGAAAATCTTTTCGTCCGCAACGCTTTTGTCTATTCCGTACATGTAGTACATTGCCGCTTGCGCCGCCCAACATATGTACATAGACGAATAAACATTGTGTTCCGCCCAATCCATAATGTTTTTGAGTTCTTCCCAATACGCTATTTCTTCGAATTTGAGTTTTTCCACGGGCGCACCCGTTACTATCAGTCCGTCGAATTTAATGCCGTTACTTTGAACGTCGGAAAAAGTGCGGTAAAAAGTTTCGAGGTGTTCGCGCGCGGCGTTTTTAGGATTGTACGATTCGGTTTTAAGCAAATCCACTTCTATCTGCAAAGGATTATTCGAAAGCAAACGCAAAAGCTGAATCTCCGTGTCCACCTTGTTGGGCATTAAGTTGAGTATGGCTATTCTGAGCGGGCGAATTTCCTGCTTAACCGCCCGCTCGCTGTCCATAATAAATATGTTTTCTTTTATAAGAGATTGCGCGCTCGGAAGACTAAGCGGCACTTTTACCGGCATACGGAACACTCCTTTGAGTTTATGCTTAAAATATATCATGCGGGCATAAATTTGTCAACAACAACGGCGGCATATGCCGCGCGTATATTCCCGACGGCGAATTAACGCACAAAACTGCGATAAAAAGTTTGCAATATTACATATAATCATGTTATAATAACCGAGTAAAGCACATAAAGTCCATTTTACGGAGGAGAATAAACATATGAACACCAAACAATTAAAATATCTTTCATTGTTCGAAGAAATGAGCAAAGCCGACATACTCGGCGAAGCAACGGCAAAAAAATACTTCACGTCGTTTATAAACCTCGATTACTCGCTTGCACTCGAAATTTGGGACTATCTTGCAACCACGCGCGAAACCGAACTCAGCAAAAACGCCGACAAAGCCCGCGTACTCGGCGGAAGCGTGCTCGAACTGTTTTACAAAAACGGTGCAAGAACCGCCAAGGCGATTTACGAACTGCCCACGGTCAGAAAAACCGTTTATCAGTATTCTCCGTCGGCAGGCGAAAACGCGGCGTTTAATATTCTCGTCGACCTGCTTTCGGGCAACAAAACCGACCAAGCGGACGAAATTTTAAAGTGCCTCGTTAAAAACGAGCGCATTCAATACGGTCCCGTAATGAAAAACGTGCTCGAACGTCTGTTTATAGAAATCCTTAAAAAGAATCCTTCCAAAAAACTTGAAATGAGCCGCAAACTTTCCACACTGCTTCTCAGCTACGTATCCAAAATCAAAACCGACGAGCGAGCCATGCTCGAACAGCGTATACGCGAAACAATGTAACGCAAGTTAAAACAATTCATAAGGCTATGGAAATTTCCATAGCCTTTTAAATTTGCATTGTATTTATTTTTTTTCGGTTTTTTCGTATGTTTATTCCTCGTCGCCGCCTATCGGATGGTCGGACGGATTTACGTGTACCGTTACGTGCTTGACTTCGCGTATGCCTACTTCTATGCTGTTGTGCACTCTTTGCGCAATGCTGTGCGCGTCGCGCAGCGGTATGTCGCCGCAAACCGAGATTTCCACTTCAACGTAAATTCTGTCGCCGAACTTGCGGGTTAAAAGCTTGTCGATGTCTTCTACTCCGTCCTCCGATTCCACAAGCGCGATTATGCGGTCGCATGTTTCCTTGTCGCACGCCTCGTCCGTCATTTTGCGTACGGCGTCTAAGAATATGCTTACCGCCGCCTTTAATATGAACACGCAGATAAGAAGCGACGCTACGGGGTCGAGTACGGGCACGCCGAGCTTTGCTCCGAGCACGCCTATAAACGCGCCGACCGACGAAAGCGCGTCACTGCGGTGATGCCAAGCATCCGCTTTGAGCGCGCTCGAATTTATTTTCTTTGCCGCCGCCCGCGTATACCAAAACATACTCTCTTTAACCGCAATACTCACCGCCGCCGCGATAAGCGCAAGCAACTTAGGTGCGACGAGCGAAGAATAATCGCCGCCCGCAAGCGTTTTTATTCCGCCGTAGCCGAGTCCCACGCCCGTTCCCGCAAGCACTACGGCAAGCACTATCGCCGCAACGCATTCGAACCGCTCGTGTCCGTACTGATGGTTGCTGTCGCTTGCTTTGCCGCCTATTTTAACGCCTATCATTACTATAAACGTGCTGAATACGTCGCTCGCCGAATGAACGGCGTCGGATACCATTGCCATACTATGAGCGAATATGCCCGCAAACAACTTAAAAGCGGTTAAAAGTAAATTTACCGCAATGCTCACCGCCGACACGCGAAAAACCACTCGGGTGCGCGCCTTTGCATGCTCCGCCTCGTCGTTTTTTCTGCCCGCATAAGCAACCGCGCTTTTACGCGGTTCGGTTAAATTGTCATTCGTCTTTTTAATAATCAAAACCTGCTTTTTGTACGCTCTTATATGATATTGCGCGGTAATGTAAAGAGTTCTTGCTGTTGAACGCGGCAAAAACTTTATTTCGGCAGTAACATGTCGCCGTATTTAATCCACTTTTTGCGCCGCATAAGTTCACTGACTCCGAGTGCCACAGCCGCGGGAACTATAAAGTAGCACACGGCAATGCCCAAAGCAATGCGCCATCCCGCAAGTCCTGCCGCCGCCGACGCATCTATCGTCTGAATAACGCCCACGAGTCCCGCAGTACCCATGCCGCTCCCCGTAAAGTCGCAACGCAATCCGAACACCGCGCTCGTAAGAGGTCCCGCCACAATACTTGCGGCGATTGCGGGAATGAGAATCCGCATGTTTTTGGCAAGATTGGGAATTTGCAACATGCTTGTGCCGATTCCCTGGCTGACTAAGCCGCCCCACTTGTTTTCGCGGAACGACGCCACCGCAAATCCGACCATGTGCGCACAGCAACCCGCGCAAGCCGCCGCCGCGGCAAGCTGACTTGCCTCGAACAGCGACGTATCCACAAGCGGCTTAAACAGCATTACGCCGAACGCCGCACTCGACGTGGGAAAAGTCAGAAGCAATCCCATAACCGCGGCAATCAGTATTCCGAACGAAACGGGTTCCCAATTTATCGCGTAACTTATGCCGCGCCCGAGAAGCGCGAACAACATGCCGAACGGAATACCCAAAATCATTGCCGAGATTGCGCCCGAGAATATCGACACAAGCGGAATGAGAATTATGTCGATAGGAGTTTTGCCCTCGATTAACGACGAAATTTTAATTGCGACAACCGCGGCGGCATAAGCGGCAACGGGGTCGCCGACGGCTACGGCAAATACTCCCGCGGTTCCGCTTGCTCCCCACACTTTTATGCCGCTCGCAACAAAGATATTTGTTATATTCGAACCGAGCATGCCTACCGCCGCCGCCGAAAACATTGTAAGCTTACTCGTTTTGAACGAGTGCGCAATGCCCACTCCTATACCCGCACCCATAACGGTCTGCACCGCAACGCCAATGTAGCTTATTATTTTACCGACCGCGTTATCGCCTATAAGCGAGCCTATCTGCTTTACTATCGTACCAGCTATCAGCGTGCAGAAAAGTCCCAACGCCATTCCCGAAAACGCGACTATGAAATACTTGTTTACAAATTCTTTTACGTACTGCGTCGCGCTCTTTTTTTGTTTCTCCGGTGCTGAATCCGGTGTTCCGTCAGTTGCGTCAGCAGTGTTCTTCGCCACATTCGCCGCCGTTGTTGCGGGGTCGGGTTCGGGTGAGATTTTCGATTCGAGCGACTCGTTTTTCGATTCCGCTTCGTGCATAACGCCTTTATTTGAGGTTTCTCCGTCTTTTGCTGGTTCTTCCATGAAAATATTCCTCTCTGATTTATCGAATTTGCTTTAATAAAAGCGGGCGCATTCAATTAAGCGTCCGCGATGTTATGTTGGATTTAAATCCGCGCGTTTCGGATTAAACAAGTTGCTCAGTTTTTGGGTTTGGGTGCAAGCGCAAAGCTAAATTCCGCGCTTACGCAAACTTTGTCGCCAACCTTGACCTTGCCCTCGCAAAAGTAGAAAATAGCTTTGCTTTTCACGATTTTGCACTCGGTTTCGATTGTGTCGCCGGGAACAACGGGATTGCGGAATTTTACGTTATTGAGTCCCGTGTACATGGGTATAAAATCGCCGCCTTTGTCTTTGAAAAGCGCGCAAGCCGACTGCGCCAAGATTTCGCAAAGTATCACTCCGGGAACAACTGGATTACCGGGAAAATGCCCGCGAAGGAAAAACTCGTCGCCGCGAACATGATACTTGCCGAGCGCGATGCCGTCGTCGGTTACGTTCACTTCTTCGATTAAAAGCATATCGTCGCGGTGAGGTATTATACGCATGATTTCTTCTTTATTCATTTTTTACTCCTTGACTTTTGCACGTCGGTGTAAACAAACATGCGGAAAGTTTTTATATTCGGTGGCTTTATTTTACAGAATCCCGTTAAGCTCGTCAAGCTTTTTAGCCGAAAGCGGCGGAACGCCTTTAAGCGGATAATCAAGTCCGAGCTTCTCCCATTTGTGCACGCCCATTGTGTGGTAAGCAAGCAGTTCGATTTTTTCCGCGCCGACGGCAAGTTCTTTTACTTTTCGTATGTCTTCTTCCGTATCGGTAAGGTTGGGAACGCACACATGACGCACCCAAAACCGCTTTTTATGCTCGCGCAAATATTCGAGGGATTTCATGAGATTCTCGTTGCTTACTCCCGTCAGCTTTAAAAATTGCTCGCCGTCGGGATGCTTGATGTCTATTATGGTAAGGTCGGCTAATCTTAACGCCTCGGGACAGTACACGCCGCCGCCCGTGTCGATTGCCGTATGAATCCCGCGCTCGCCGAGAAGCGCAAGAAGTTTTACCGCGCCGTCGGACTGCATTAAGGGTTCGCCGCCCGAAAGCGTTACGCCTCCGTTTGCGCCGTAATACGGCTTGTACCTTACGCAGAAGTCGGCAAGCTCGGTTTCATCGCGTTTCTCTCCGCCTTGCCACGTGTCGGGATTATGGCAATATTTGCAACGCATGGGACAGCCGCTGAAAAATATTACCGTGCGTATCCCCGGTCCGTCAAGCGCACCGAGAGTTTCGATTGAATGGATTGCGAGCATAGTTACATTTGCTCGAAAAATGTTCTTTTAAGCACTTCTTCGCGGTGTCCTTTGCTGAGCACGCAGAAACGCACCGCATAGCCCGAAACTCTTATCGTAAGGTTGGGGTACTTTTCGGGGTGAGCGTGAGCGTCTAACAGCACCGATTTATCGTATACGTTAATGTTAAGGTGATGACCGCCGCGAATAAAGTAGCCGTCTAACACCGAGCAGAGGTTTTTCTCGCGGGTGTTTTTGTCTTTGCCGAGCGTTAAAGGAACAATTCCGAACGTATTCGAAATTCCGTCGCGGCAATCGTTGTAACTGAGCTTGCTCACCGTATTGAGAGATGCAAGCGCGCCGCTGTGCTCGCGGTTATGAAGCGGGTTTGCTCCCGGTGCGAACGGCTCGCCCTTCTTTCTGCCGCAAGGCGTGGCGCCCGTCTTTTTGCCGTAAACAACATTGCTTGTAATGGTAAGAAGACTTAACGTGTGTTTTGCGCCGCGATAGCAAGGAGTCTTGCAAAGCGCGTTATAGAAATAATCGGTTAAGTGACGGGCTATGTCGTCTACCCTGTCGTCGTCGTTGCCGTATTTGGGAAAATCGCCTTCGGTTTTGTAATCCACAATAAGCCCGCTGTCGTCAGTTACGGGCGTTACCGACGCATACTTGATTGCCGACAGACTGTCGGCGGCAACCGATATTCCCGCCGCACCGAACGCCATAAGACGCTCTACGTAGGTATCGTGCAATGCCATTTGAATTTTCTCGTAGGCGTATTTATCGTGCATGTAATGAATTATGTTCATTGTGTTTACATAAGTTTCGGCAAGCCAATCGATATACTTATGATAGCGGCTTAAAACCTCATCGTAATCGAGCTTACCCGTAAGCGGCGGCATTTCAAACGCCACGCGCTCACCCGTCATTTCGTCGCGTCCGCCGTTAATTGACATTAAAAGGACTTTTGCAAGGTTGCAACGCGCTCCGAAGAATTGCATTTGCTTGCCTATCTTCATTGCCGAAACACAGCATGCAATGCCGTAATCGTCGCCGTAAATAGGGCGCATAAGGTCGTCGGATTCATACTGAATCGAGCTTGTGTCTATGCTTACGCGCGCACAAAAAGTCTTAAACTCGTCGGGCAGTTTTTCGCTCCACAAAACGGTTAGGTTGGGTTCGGGCGATGCGTTTAAGTTGTAAAGAGTGTGCAGTATGCGGAAACTCGATTTCGTTACGAGCGTACGTCCGTCTTCGCCCATACCGCCTATGCTCTCTGTTACCCACGTGGGGTCGCCCGCAAAAAGCTCGTTGTATTCGGGAGTTCTGAGCTGTCTGTTTAAGCGCAGTTTAAGCACGAGCTGATCGATAAGTTCCTGCGCCTCGACTTCCGTTATGCGCTTTTCCTTTAAGTCGCGTTCGATGTAAATATCGAAGAACGTAGAAGTGCGTCCTATGCTTTCGGCAGCGCCGTTCTGCTCTTTTATTGCCGCCAAATAGCCGTAATAAGTCCACTGAATAGCCTCGCGCGCGTTTTCTGCGGGACGGGTTATGTCGTCGCCGTACTCCGCAGCCATTTGGGCAAGTTTACCGAGAAAATCGATTTGACGGAAAACTTCTTCGCGCAGTCTTATGTTATTCTCGTCCATATACTTATGCGCAAGCGACTCGAAGTCTTTCTTCTTTTCGGCTATAAGACGGTCGGTACCGTAAAGCGCAACGCGACGATAGTCGCCTATAATGCGTCCTCTGCCGTATGCGTCGGGAAGTCCCGTTAATATGCCGTACTTGCGCAATTTGCGCATTTCGTCGGTATAAACGCGAAACACGCCGTCGTTATGAGTGGTTTTATATTCGAAGTTGTCCTCGATTTTTTGACTGAGCTTGTACCCGTAAGCCTCGCACGCGCCGCGCGCCATGCGTATTCCTCCGAACGGATTTACGCCGCGCTCCAAGGGGTGCTCGGTTTGAAGTCCGAATATTATTTCGTTTTCGCGGTCCACATAACCCGCTTTATAGCTTAAAAGCGACGATACTTTTTCGGTGTCTACGCTGAGCACGCCGTTGTTCTCCCGCTCCTTTTTAAGCAACTCCTCGTATATCGCAAGAAGTTTTTTCGTTTTGGCGGTAGGCTTTGCCAAAAATTTGTCGCCGCCAGTATAAGGCGTGTAGTTCTTCTGTATAAAGTCGCGCACGTCTATGCCGTCGCACCAATTACCTTTTTTAAATCCTTTCCATGCTTCCATTACAGATATATCTCCATAAAAATTAAATATTTTTTGTTATTGCAATGCGCTTTAAAAACGCTCTATGTCGGAATATTCGCAGTCGAATTTGAAATTGCGCGTTCCGAGCTCGGTCGTTACCGTTACTATTCCCGGTCCTTGCGAAATACTGCGAACGAAAAATCCGCCTCTGCCGCCCTGAATACTCAGATGTCCGCTCCCTTCGACCGCAAGACTTCCGCTTGCGCGCACGGTTACGGGCATAAAGCAGTAATCGAGAACATTGCCGTTTCCGTCCTCTGCAAACAGCGAAAACGAAATCCGTTCGTACGATTTCGTGCATTTGAGCACCCCGTCGCAAGAAGGTACGATTTTTAAAGTCTTGTTTATTTCGTGCGAAAGCGTGCGGGTTAATTTAACTTCGCCGCCGTATACCGCCTCGAAAGTGTAGGTTACTCCCTCGGGCGGTATGCGCGAATATTTTTCGATAAGCGCAATCATTTCGTTTTTGTCCAGCTTGCACATTTTTCTAAGCGCGTACTCTTTTTTAGACGCCGTAAAGCCGAGGTTGCCCGCACCGCGCTTGTCAAACGCTTCGATTACGCTTTTGAACATTTTAAGCCTTACGCCGTCGCCTACTTCGGCAGTCGGCAAATCGCCGCAGAAATCGTCTATTATTATCGGCGGATGCTTTAAGTTGGGATAAGCTTTGGTTTCGGGGAAAAACTCTCCCGCACGCTCGCCGTTTCTGTAAAGCACAATGCTGTCGGCGTTTGTAAACACGTACAAACTGCCCGTATAATCGCATTCCGATAAGTTGCCCGACAGCTCCATAATGGGCTCATGCTCCGTCTGACTTATATACGCATACGCCGCAAGTTTGGGATTACGGTACGAATCGAACACGCCGTATCGGTTTACGTTATCGCCCGTGCCGCGCCCGCGTCCCGTGGTAAAGTCGCAAAAACTCATTCCGAACGCACCCGCCGCCGCACCGCCGAGAACGTCGTTAATCGCCTCCGTATGACGCAGAGCCTGTTCGAGCCTTATGCTTTCGCGGTCGTAAAACGCCGACGGACACACCTTGCCGCAGTGCTCGCCTATAATGTACGGCACGAAAAGCTTTGCGGGAGTACGGCGACTGCGAGAAGTGCGGTTCACTTCGTTAAGCGCGAAAACGTCCTCGTACATTCTGCTCGAAACAAAACTGCGTGCACCCACCGTAGCGCGGGTAGGGTCGGCTTCTTTTGCCGCTTTCGAAGCTTTAAAATACAGTTCGTCGCAGTCAGCCGAATTGTTTACGCGCACTCCCCAACCTATTATGCAGGGGTTGTTGCGGTCGCGCAGAATCATATCGGTTATATCCGAAACATAGCCTTCGCGCCAATTCGAGTCGGTGCCTATAAAACCGTCGCCGTAAATGTCTTCTATAACGAGAAGTCCTATGCGGTTGCACTCGTCTATAAAGTCGCGGCTTGCTATACCCATTGTGCGCACAGCGTTGCAACCCGATTTTTTTATAAGTCTTGCGTCATTACGCTCGGTTGCGGAAGTTGCGCTGCGACCTATAACGGGGTAACAGTCCGCTCTGAGCAACCCTATCAGTTTAAGAGGCTTGCCGTTTAAATAAAAGCCGTCGCGCTTGAATTGAGCCGACACGAAACCGAACTCGGTTCTTTTTATGTCGAGAGTCTTTTTTCCGCTTTTCAACCTTATTACTGCGGTATAAAGCACCGGATTGTCCGGTTCCCAACATTCCACGTCGGCCGCTTCGCCTTTAAGACGCACCGACGAATTTTGCACCGTGCGAGTTGCGAGCGTGCATACTTTTTTGCCGTTCGAATCAAGAACTTCTCCCTCCAACTCGGTGTCGGGGTAATAATCGAACAACTCCACGTCGGCGGTTACCACTCTGCCTTCGCCCACCTTCTGCGTGCGCACGCAAACGTCGCGTATGTCGCGCCCGTCGCAAATCATAAAAATAACGTCGCGGCAGATTCCGCCGAACTGCGTTAGCGGTCCGCGCGGCAGAGTGCCGCCGTCCTTGTAAGTGGAATCCACCTTTATAACTATGCGGTTATCGTAATTGTATTTTACGGGAGCGGTTATATCGGCAGTGAACTGCGATTCTCCCTTGTGACTCGTAACGAAAATCCCGTTTACGTACACTTCCGCATACGAAAGTATGCCCTCAGCTTTAAGCAACAATCTTTTACCGTTGTACATTTCGGGTACGTTCAAAAGGCGCGAATAGGTGCTAAGCGTGCGCATAGAGTGCTCGTCGAAATAATCCGCATTCGAGCAACCCACGTTATGCGGCAACTGTACTATAAAACTGTCGGACCATAAACTGTCCGCCAAATCAAATTCGCTGTCTACGCACTTGGGGTTAAAACCTTTTCTGTACAGCCAGTTATCGTTTATGGGAACTTCTTTAATCACCTTTCGCCTCCGAACGGAGTTTTTCTTTGGGACTTTTTACTCATATTCCGCCGTATTGTCAGTGCAACAGCTTTGCGGCGCGCATAATGCGCATAAGAATCGAAACAAGGAAATAACTTGCCAAAATTACGGTAGTAACAAAATAAAGTTCGCCTTTGTTCATTTTTGTAACACCGAAAAATTCCGGCAGGAACACAACCGCCACAATACTCAGCGTAAGCACGGTTATCATTAAAACCACTCTGAACACGTCAAACGGTTCGCACGTTTTGTAAAGCACCATCATGCCGGTATATGTCATTGCCACTACGAGCATGCTTTCGTACATTGCCGTAGGAAGCGCGGCACCCGCATGTTGTCCGTACAGATAAACCGCCATTACCGCACACGTAAGAGTAATGCCTCCCGGGACGCATCGCCCTATTACGTTTGACAGAAATTTGCCGCGTATAATGTCGGTGTTACGCTGAAAAGCAAGCGCAAAGCTCGCAAGTCCTATAACGAGAAGCTCCAACAAAAGAAGGTTTGACGTATCGAACGGATACTGCTTTCGCAATATAAGGAAAATTATCGAAAGAGCCATGCTCATGAATGTTTTCATTAAGAACAGCGAGCTTGCTTTCTGAATATTGTTGATTACCCGTCTGCCCTCTTTAACCACGTCGGGCATGCTTGTAAAGTTGCTGTCGAGCAACACAAGGTGACTTACGTTGCGCGCCGCGTCGCTGCCCGAGGCAATAGCAACGCTGCAATCCGCCTCACGCATAGCCAAAATGTCGTTTACGCCGTCGCCCGTCATGGCTACGGTGTGCCCTTTTGCTTTAAGCGCCTTTACAAGCAGACACTTTTGCTCGGGCGTAACTCTGCCGAACACCGTGTATTTCGCCGCCGCTTCTATTACTTCCTGATTGCTCAGTCCGTCGAGCGAAATGTAGAGCTCGGCGTTTTCAACTCCGACGCGCTTTGCAACTTCCGAAACGGTTATGGGGTTATCTCCCGAAATAACTTTAACGGATACGTTGTTTTCTTTAAACCATTTTATGGTTTCGACTGCGTCGTCGCGTATATGGTCCTCTATTACTATAAGACACACGGGTCTGCGCACCGCAGGCAGTTTTTCTCCCACGATTTCCGCGGGAGAATGTGCCAAAACAAGCACGCGGTAACCGTTTGCCGCGTTTTCGCTTACTATCTTTTCGATTCGCACGCCCATGTCTTTGAGTACAAATTCGGGCGCACCGAGCATGTAAGTCCCCTCGTCTTCGAACGTAACCGCCGAAAGCTTGCGCTGACTCGAAAACGGAATAACGGCTTTTGCTTTCAGAGAACTGTTGTAACCGAATTTGTTTGCAAGTGCCAAAGCCGTTTGGTTGTTATCCTCGGTTGCAGTCAGCATACCGCCTATTATGTCGGCAAGCGAGTGTGACTGAGGCGTGCCTCCCTTAATCTCGATTACGTTGTTCACCTGCATGCTGCCGTCGGTTATCGTGCCCGTTTTGTCAAGGCACAGCACGTCTACGCGGGCGAGCATTTCTATACAATACAAATCTTGCACGAGAGTCTTCTTCTTCGCAAGTCTTATAACCGATACCGCAAGCGCACTGCTTGTAAGAAGGAACATGCCGGAAGGTATCATGCCTATTACAGAGCCGGATGTTTTGGAAATTATGCTTCTCCACTTTTCCATTGTCGTAAGCTCGGCAAGTCCCGAATCGTTATATGCGTTTATAAGGGTAAGTATGGTAAGCGGAACGAGTATGATTGCAACCACGCGTATTATGAGCCGTATGGAATTTTGAAGCTCCGACTTCGGCTTGCGGTACTTTTTGGCGTACGACGTGAGCGTTTCTACGTAGTTGTTCGCACCCACCTGATTTACGCGCGCATAAGCCGAACCGCTTGTAACGAAACTGCCCGAATACAGCTCGCCGCCCTCTTTTTTGCGCATGGGAACACTTTCGCCCGTAAGCATGCTTTCGTTTACTTCGATTTCGCCCTTTATGATAACTGCGTCCGCGGGAACCTGCTTGCCCATTTCAAGATACATAATATCGTCTAATACTATGTCGGATATGGGAATCGCACGCTTTTCGCCGTCGCGTATTACCATTGCCGACGGCGCGGTTATAAGGTTGAGTTTTTCGACGGTGACCTTACTCTTGATTTCCTGAATAATGCCTATCAAAAGGTTGGCAACCGCTATTACCAAAAACAAAAGTTGGTTAAACGACGCTCCCACCGCTATGAGCGCGAACGCCACTATAAAAACAAGAAGGTTGAAGAACGTAAAGATATTCGAAAAGAATATTCTGCCGTAAGATTTACCCGTTTTGCGCTTTGTTACGTTTATGAATCCGTCCGCTTCCCTCTTTTCGACCTGAAACGAGGTGAGTCCGACGGTGTATTCGGGGTCGTACCTTTCGGCAGCGGAATAATCCGTATTTACATACCGTCTGCGCTTTTTTTTCTGTGCGGCAAGCTTATCCTGACTCAGCATTGTGCCGTCTATGGTATTACTGCGCTTTTGCAGGGGTTCGCCGCCGTTTACCTCGAAAACATCGCGGTCGACAGGTAAATCAACCGTGTTTGAATCCTTTGTGACCACCTTGGGCAATTCGCTTAACCGTTTAAGAGTTTCTTTCTCTTTCAACGACTGCTCTTTATCCGATTGAGTCTTTGCCTTTTGTTCGGACTTTTTGGTGCGCGAACTTGCAATCGGCTCGGACTCGTCCTCCGCTATCATGCGACGGGCAAGTTTAATCTCGTTTTCTGTCGTTTTGTCGAGAGGCGAAACCCCCGTATTCTGCGAAATGGCAGGGTTGTTTGTTGCCTTTGTTTTTTTCATGCTTTAACTATACCACAACACCCGCTTTGTGTCAAGAATGCGGCAATCAAAATTACATACGATAACGAGAATTCACCTTTGCTTTTAATCCGATTTTCAAAATACGACAAAAAAGTCCAATTTTTTGCCGCCAAAAGCTAATTCAAACGCGAAATTTTTCTTAAAAACTTTACTTTTAACTCCGCTCGCTGTATAATTTATATAGGATAATATATTTATATATATAGTCCTACTGCTATACTGTAAATATTTCATTAAATTTTGCGCACCGTAAAAAACGCAATGCGGGTGCAATTTCACAGGCGATTTAATCGACGGAGATTCTCATGAGATGGCATATTAAAAGGACAAAACTGCTTTTCGCGCTTTTTCCCATTATTTCCATAGTATTTTTCATATTTACGGCAAACGGTAATCTGTATGCCGAACAAAGTTTTATGGCGTTTGATATTTACCAGCAAATATCCGACGTTATGACTCCCGTAGAAGGAAAAGATTCTCCCTCCGATTACACCGCCGCGGAAAATTTCGCAATAGCCGCAGGCGTTTATCTTGCAACCGATTCGGTGCAAAGCACCACGGTAGGTTCTGCCGTTGCCTTAGGCGGATTCTACACTCAAAACGTAACCAACTACCGCTCGAAAACGGGCGGCGAGCTTTTTCAGGAATCCATTTCGCTCTCGGGAATAGTTTCGCTTGCGGAACAGCGTTATTTTAAAAACGGCGCGCTTCTGTACCGCAAAGGAAACGCCTCGGGAGGCAAGCTTAAATCGTGGTCCGACAACATAACCGAGCTGTCCGACGCGGTTTACCGTCAGCGTTACGGAATAATTCCGCAGGAAATAACCAAATACAGCGTTACAAGCAACTCGATAATATCCGGCAAATTCGTTTCATCCGCCGACGATTCCTTTACCTACGAGCTTGTACTCGATGCGGCGGAAGCATGGAAATACTCTCAATACGAAATGATGACTTACGCCGGAACGTCAAAATACCCCGAATTCGACTCTTGCCGAATCGTTTACACGATAGATTCGCAGTGGCGTATTCTCGAAATGCAGATGTACGACGTATATTCGGTAAACGTATCGGTAGGAAACGTAAAATGTACAAGTACTCTTACCGAAACTTTCAGCTATACGGAAGGTTACATGCCCGAGCGTGCCCAGCCGCTTATAGACTACGTTCCCACAGGCAACACGTCGGGCTCAATCGACACCGAAAAAGGACCTGCCGATTATCTCGGCGAAGCTTACGGAGATTATATTTCGGGTGAGAAAATTCTTTACGCGGACGCAACCGTAAACTTACTCGACGAAGTTATAAAAGTGACCGCCGCGATAGACGTGAAAAACAACGATTATCGTTTTACGATTGGCGACAACGTGTTCGCCGCTTATAAAAACGACACGCTTTACCTTTCGCTCGGACAAAACAAATATTATCTCGGCACGAGCGACCTTACTTCCCTGCTCGGCTTGTTCGGTTTGGATTTCGGCGGCGATTCGGAAGACGGTTCGGGTTTGCTCGACGCGGGACTTCTCGACGTTCTTTTCGAAAATCACGAAATTACCGAAACAGATACCCACGTGAACATAAACATGCCGTTTGAGCTTACGGGCATAAATATCGATGTAACGATGGGACTTAAAAAGACCGACGACGGCGCAACCGTTGCCGACACGATTTCCGCCGAAATAGCGTACGGCGATATAAGCGTAAGCGTAAACGCGCGGATTGCGGATTATATCGAATTGCCCGAATTAAACGAAAACGACTACCGTCCGTTAAAGCCGATTCTCGATTCGGTTGTAAACACGGCTTTCGGCAAAACATTTAAAGCGGATTTGCGCGGCGAAATTTCGACCGACGAAGCAAAAGAAGAATTTACGGCGTCGGTAAACCTCGATATAACCGACGGCATTAAAGCGCAAGGCTATTTGAGAGTATCGGGCGTAAACGCGGAATTTGCATATATCGACAACACGGTTTACGTAAAATTAAACGACATAGGCTTTAAGCTCGATTTATCCGATGCCGAAGGTGTTTTAAATTCCGTAACAGACGCTTACGGCAGCGTAAACGAATTTATAAACAACATTTCGGGATTGCTCGGCGAAACCAAAACCGCCGAAATCGAAAAAGTGCTTACGGCTGTCGACGACGTAATAGCCAAACTCGGCGAACGGCCCGATAAAGACGAAATTATCAACAACCTCGGATTTATTATTCCCGAGCTTAATGCGGACAGCGTATTCGCTTTAATCGACGACCTTGCAATTTCGGACGACGGAATCGAGCTTACGATAACTCCTCGAAGCGGCACGCCGTACACCGTTTCGGTTTCGGTGGCAAACGGTTATGTAAGCGGCGCAAGCGTAAACGGACTTAACGTATCGGGATACACTCTCAACTTAAACGCGGCAGTTACATGCGGCAAAGAATACGATATTTCTGTTGACGAATCGGAATACGCCGACCTTGCGGTAATCACCCGCCTTACCCCTGCCCTTACCGCGATTTTAAAGAGTAACGTAATCGAGCTCGGCGACATAAGCGGCTTATTGAATTCGTCGGTTATATCGGGAATGATTTCCGGCAATGCGTACATTTCGCTTAATCCCCTTTGCCTTGTAGCCGAACTTACGTTCCGCACTCACAACGTGTCGCTACGGTACGAAAACGATGTAATTTACGTTGCGATAAACGATATTCGCATTAAGTTCGCAATGTCCGATATAGATTCGCTTATAGACGAAATAAGCAAATACATGACCGAAAGCGAAGCGGCAACGGTTGCCGAAGTTATATCCGAAGGCTTAAAATACACGAGTCTTATACAAAACGCGCTCGGCGGAAAAACTCTTGCCGAAATCGTTTCTTGCATAACGCACGTGTCCGATTACGACAACGGCGGCATAACCGTAGTATTCTCGGCGGGCGACTTTAACGCGTCGGTTAATTTGTACGCAACCAACACTTCTCTTACAATAGACGCGTACAACGTAAACTACGGCGCCGATATTTACGACAGCAACATATGTGTAACCGTTACCCCCTTAAACGCAATGCCCGCGTTTGCGTTCGACGAAGATTCTTACGTGAATCTTGCCGAAATTCAAAGCTACATTGCACCGGTTATGAATATGTTGCGCCAACGCTATTTCAGCTTGACGTTCGGAGGCGGAGTACTCGACCGCAAGAACGAGGCAACAACCGTTTCGGGACAGCTTAAAGTCGAACTCACAAAAGGCTTTGCGAATATTTACGTTAATATCCTGCTCGGCGGAAAAACGGGCGACCAATCTATTGAAGTTTACCTGCTCGACACAACCGACTACGAAAACGCCGACGGTTTTGATTTACTGAATTTAACCGCATATATCAACTACAACGGATTTAATGCGAAAATCGACTGCAAATCGGCGCTCAGAATAGTAGGCGCGATACGCAGTATATTAAATCTCGATATTCCCATGCTCGACGGAATTTTAGAAGACGTCGCCGACGAAACTCTCGACACTTCGGTATTCGAAACATTCGAAATCGCGGGGCTCGACGATTTGCGCGACGCTCTCAATTCCATATTCTCGCTTGCGGGAAACATTCAAGGCGGAGCGAGCGGCGGTATAAACGGAATTTTAGGACTTTTATCCGACACAATGCTCGACAGCATACTCGGCGGCGTTTCGATACAATTCGAAAATTCGTTGCTTAAAATAAACATAGACAACGGATTGTTCGACAACACTCTTTCCGGTAAAAAAGCATCGGTTGTAATAGGACACGACGGCGAACTTCTCACTTATGTGCAGATAGCCAACCTTATTGCCAACGGCGACACCGTAAACTTTACGGCTAACCTGAGTTGCGAAGAATTTGCGCCCATTACCCCGCCCGAGGGCAATAACATAAAAGACTTTACAAGCCTTGACGATTTGCTGTTTACGGTAATCAAAACGGCAAGTCTGCGCGAGTTCGAAATTACGGGTGAAATCGCCCTTAACCTTTTGGGAATCGTCAAACCCGAAATTCCGTTTGACATAAAGGTTAAAATCCTCGACGACGGCACTACGGTTGCGGCGGTTAAAATGGAAGTGCCGTACAAAGTAGGCGGAATGCTCAAACGCACAAACAGCTACATTTACTTTGTAAACGATATGCTGTACTTTGTGGTTGACGTTTGGAATAACGGCGCGTTCAGCGCGGGAAGCTACAAAACAACCGAAATGAAATCGGCGACAATCGACGAATTCCTCTCTAACCCCATCGACTACCTGTTCTATCTTATAAGAATGGCAGACCTTGCCGAAAGCCAGATTAAAAACGCCATTTCGGGCGCGGGCGGCGGAACTCCCTCTACCGACTTAAATCAGATTCTCAAAACTTATTCTTATGCCGACAATAAGTACACGTTTAAAATCGGTCTTAAAGAGCTCAGCGGTTCGAGCGACCTTAACGACCTTAACGTGGTTTTAAGCACTACGCCCGACGGTTACGTTTCGGGACTGTCGCTCGATACGCAGTTCACAAACATGAATATTACGCTTGCGCTCAACAACACAACATTATCCAACCTCGACCTTAATCCCGACGGCACGGTGAGCGGCACCAAAGATATGGGCTTTGTGGACTTCGGTCTCGGCAGTGCGGCAAGCCCTCTTAAAGACAAATATGCAATCGACAACTTGGAAGACGCAATGGCGGTATTATTCCCCGTCGAGGCGGCGGAAACATTCGGAGTAAAAGCCGCAAAGAAAGCCGACAAAGCGACGCAAGCCGCGGCGGAAGCGACAGCCGCCGATAAAGCAGTAAATACAAGCAAAACGGAAATGCAAGATTCAAACGCCAAACTCACCGAGGCGCGCGAAAAGCTTGCGTCCATTCCCGAGGATTCGTTCGGATACTCCCGTGCGGAAGCACAAGTCAAATTGGCGGAACAAGCCGCACGTCAAGCCGAAGACGCATACGCGGCTGCGATACAAAACCGCATAACAAAAGCGCAGGAAGCAATCGACGCGGCTCGCTCCGCCTACTACTACGCGCAAAAAGCCGCAGAGTACGCCGAAACGGCAAGTTCGCTCGAAACCGTTCGCTCATACGCCGCGGCAGGCAGTGCGGCGCAAGCCACGGTATACGCAATGCAGTCGACAACGGACGCGCTCGTAGCGGCGGTAAATGCGGCGACAAGCGCGGGTGACGACGGAACCGCAGTTTTAAACGCGGCGCAAGCACTGCTTGAAGAAATAAACGAATCGATACCCACAACGGCAACGCGCGCGGCAAGGGCGGCGCAGATTGCTTGCCGGCAGACGGCAACCGAAGCGGTTACGCTGTCGAACAAAGCCGCAAGCTACGCAGAATCGTGCGAATGGTTTACGGCGTCGCAGTATGCCGCAGACGCGCTCGATACGATAAACGCAATGATAACCGCAACGCAAGCGGCAACCGAGGCGGCACGACTCAGTGGCAACGACGAGCTTATATCCGAAACAAACGAAAATGCGGCGAACGTAAACGAGATTCTAAACAACACCGTAACCAAAACGGCGAACGCGGCAATAAGTGCGGCGAACGCCATTGCGGCAGACGGCAAAAACATTATCGATGCCGCACTTACGGATGCAAAAGAAAACAACTGCGAAAGCTCGACGCTTAAAATCAAAGAAGCTCTCGACTATGCCGAAAAAGCGATAATAGCGGCGCGCGGAGCTACAAACGCGGCAATGCTTATCGATGACGAAACGGTTTCCGAAAACGCGCAAACCGCGGCTAAGGCGGCAACAAACGCCGCCGAATATATAGGAAACAATGCGCTTGACGCAATTTATTCGATTAGCGGTATTTACTCCGAGCAAATCCAAAACGCAAGCACAGACTTGTCGGGAATAAATTCGGCGGCGGGAACGCTTACTCGAATAAACGAACTTATCGACATTGCGTCGGCGGCAAAACAGTATGCGGGAGAAAACGCATCTACGGTTATAAAAACGATTTACACGGTTGCGGCAAAATCGGCCGACACGCTTTTGCGGCGTGCGAACACGGTGTTATATTCCGCCGCGGTAAACTATGCAAATTCGGTCAACACCGCCGTAAACAACGCACTTAACAAATCGTTCGGTACAACCGCGTACAGCGACGTTCAAAACTACTCTAACGCAATTACAAACGCGGCAAACGAAATATCCGAAATCGCTTCCGCATTGCAATCGGCGGTGAAAGCGGTGAACGGCGTTTATTCCAAAACCTATGCCCTGCTAAGTGACGACGATTACGCCGAGTTCTATGCTTTGCTTACCGAAACTCTTACCGGCGACAGCGGTTTGGAATCCGCGTCGGTGCTGCTTCAAAACGCCGCGATATCCGCGCAAAACGGCAGTGCGAAAATGGTAACCGCATCAAACTCGTTAAAGTGGAGTGCTTCCGACTTCTTCGGCTCGGCAATGAACAGCGCAAAAAGCGCGGCAACCGATTGCGAGTCCGCCGCAAATTCGGCAAAAGAAAGCGCCGACCTTACGGTAGAAAGTTTGAACGAGCTTATAAGTCTTTACAACGGAATCAGCCGTTAAAATCGTCTTTAACCTAAAAACGAGTAAAAAAACCATAAAAAAAAGTATATAGTACATACTATATACATGAACGCATTAACAACCGATACACTATATAAAACGCAGAGCGGAGGAAAACGGGCGTGCATACTCACCGTTATCACCGCTCTTTGTTCGTTTGCGGGGTGGATTGCCGAAACGACGCTGTTTTATATTTGGTACGGCGAATTTGTAGACCGCGGACTTCTTACCCTTCCCCTTTGCCCTCTTTACGGACTCAGCATGCTTGCGGCGTACGGTATTCTGCGCACTCCGCAATCGGGTTTATGGAAAAAGCTTTATTCCAAACCCAAAACAAAAGGCGGAAAAACCGCCGCGTTCTTATTATCGGTTTTATTGTATGCACTGCTTACCGCGCTGTTTGCAACCGCCGCCGAATTTTTAACCGGAGTTTTTTATTACAAAAAGTTCGGGGTTAGGCTTTGGAGCTACAATTCTTACGACAACAGCTTCGGCGGATATATTTGCCTGCAATATTCACTTTTGTGGGGAATGCTTGCCGTAACATTTATGGGGCTTGTGTGGCACCCTCTTATGCAGGTGCTGTCACACGTCGATATTGCGGTGCTTCTTCCCGCGGCGCTTACGGTAATCGCGCTTATGTCGGGCGACTTTATATTTAATATGTTCTACCTTTATATTAACGGCAAACGCTTTATGCCGTTTTAGCGCAACCGCTCGGCGTTTTTAACGAAACCCGCAAACATACAGCCGTTTTTAAGTACACGCCTATTTAATGCAAAACCGTATTTATATACGACTCGGTAAAATCGTTTTTGTTTTGCTTATCGAGATTTTTAAGATACTTCTTTTTGCCCTTGTCGTACGCTTTTACTTCACGCGCAGAAAGATGCGAAATATACTCTTTTTCTTTTTCCGCGTTTTCCCACTTGATGCGGTTCTCGTCTATCGCCGTTTGAAAAACTTCTATAAGTCTGTCTACGCATGCGTCTATCGCAAACTGTTTCGAATACTCCAAATACGCGCGGCTCAGCTTTTCTTTTTCGTCGGGGTGCTCTATAAACCACTCGATTTTTTCGCGCAACGAATTGTAATCGCCTTTTTTAAACAGATTGTGTTCGCTTAAAGCAAACTGCTTTGTCGCGCAAAGTTTGCTGTCGGATATAACGGGAACGAGTCCGCACGTAAACGCCTCTATGCAAGAAATCGCCTCGCTTTCGGCATCGGACGAATGAACGTAAAGGTCGCATGTGTTTATAAGGTCTATAAGCTCGTCTTTTTGCAGAAACGGAAATTCAACCGGGTTTTTAAGGTACTTTTTGCCCAACCGTTCGAGTTCGGATTTAGTGGGTCCTTTACCCGCAAGCACAAGCTGTATTTTATCGTTATATTTGCTGGAACCTATCGCCTTTATTATAAGGTCTTGTCGTTTTTCGTGACTGTAACGCCCCACCATTAAAATAACATATTTATCGCGGTACTTTTCGGGACGCGGAATATCCTTTTTCATAAAGTCCTCGCACACGCCGTTGCTTATGGCGAATATATTGCCGCGATACTTATTTTTTACAAGCAAATCCTTCATCATCTGACTCGGACAATGAATATAGTTGAACTTCTTGTAAAACTTATTGCGCAAAAACGTGTAAATAAGCTTGTTTGCTACGGGAATTTTGCCCATGTGTACCGAATACGTCATGTTCTCGGGCTGAATATGAAAAGCGGCGGTTGTGGCAATGTGCAATTCGTTCGCTATGTCAACCGCAGCGCCGCTCGCCCAAAACGGCATAAGCATATGCACCACATCGCTTCCCTCTATCGCCTTTTTCATAATCTCGGCATCGGGTTCGGCAAACTTCATGCCCTGCTTATCGACTATCGACTGAAAAACGGGTATGCGAAACTCGGGCAAAACGTATATTCCGTCGCCCTCTATTTTCGATGCGGTGAGCACTCTCAGCTCATGCCCTTTTTTGCGCAAAATGTCGGCAAAACGCATTGCGGTCATCGTAGTTCCGTTGCTCGTTTCGCCGAACTGGTCCATAACAAATGTAATTACCATATTATATGATAATCCCCTGAGTCGTTTATAATACCTAATTATTATTGCATTTTACTTTCACAATGTCAATAAGAAACACGTTAAAGGCTCGTTAAATTTATCGT
Organism: uncultured Clostridia bacterium; assembly: GCA_947086925.1. Lineage (GTDB taxonomy): Bacteria > Bacillota > Clostridia > Christensenellales > Pumilibacteraceae > Pumilibacter. Next base: position 18,670 of record CAMUAL010000003.1, on the reverse strand, counting down.
TGCGGCACAAATTAAATCTATTTTTTCATAAATCGGGTTATATCCGCTATTATCCGCACTCGCTCAGTTGCGTTTAAGTACGGGCAACAGAAATTTTCCCGTAATGCTTGCGGGGTTTTCCGCTACTTCTTCGGGCGTGCCCGTTGCTATAATCGTGCCGCCCATGTCGCCGCCCTCGGGTCCCAAATCGATTATATAATCGGCGCATTTTATTACGTCGAGATTGTGCTCTATAACAACAATGGTATTGCCGCCGTCGGCTATTCTCTGCAAAATCGAAACAAGCTTTTCCACATCGGCAACGTGAAGTCCGGTTGTGGGTTCGTCCAAAATATACAGCGTGCGCGAAGTCGATTTGCGACTTAGCTCGGTTGCAAGCTTGACGCGCTGAGCCTCGCCGCCCGAAAGCGTTGTGGCGGGTTGTCCCATTTTAACGTAACCCAAACCCACCTCGTAAAGCGTGCGTATCTTGTTCGCTATCTGCGGTATGTTTTCGAAAAATCCGTAAGCTTCTTCCACCGTCATATCGAGCACGTCCGCTATGCTCTTTCCTTTATATTTTACGGTAAGGGTTTCGCGGTTGTAACGCTTGCCGCCGCACACCTCGCAAGGCACATACACATCGGGCAAAAAGTTCATTTCAACCTTAATTATTCCGTCGCCGCAACAGCTCTCGCATCTGCCGCCTTTTACGTTAAACGAAAATCTTCCCGCTTTATAGCCGCGCTCGGAGGCGTCGGGAGTTTTTGCAAACAGCTCGCGTATCGCCCCGAACACGCCCGTGTACGTTGCGGGATTGCTCCTCGGCGTGCGCCCTATGGGGCTTTGGTCTATACATATGACTTTATCGATTAGTTCGAGTCCTTCTATCGATTTATGCTCGCCCACGCCGAGTCTGCTACCCATTACCGAATTTGCCGCGGCGGGGTATAAAATCTGATTTACAAGGCTCGATTTTCCGCTTCCCGAAACGCCGGTAACCGCCGTTATAAGTCCCACGGGAAAACTTGCGTTTATGCATTTGAGATTGTTCTTGCGACAGTTTGTAAGCGTTATAAAGCCGTTTGCGGGCTTTCTGCGCGCTTGCGGCACTTCGATTTTACGCTCTCCGCTTAAAAATTTGCCCGTTATCGAGCGCGGTTCGGCTATTATCTGCGGCACCGTTCCCGCCGCCACGATTTCGCCACCGTGAACGCCCGCACCCGGACCTACGTCCACCACAAAGTCGGCGGCACGTATCGTTTCTTCGTCATGCTCGACAACTATCAAAGTATTGCCCAAATCGCGCAATTTGTTCAACGTAGCAAGAAGTTTTTCGTTGTCGCGCTGATGCAGTCCTATGCTCGGCTCGTCGAGAATATAAAGCACGCCTTGAAGTCCCGAACCTATCTGAGTTGCGAGTCTTATGCGCTGAGCCTCGCCGCCCGAAAGCGTCGCCGCCCCGCGCGAAAGCGTTAAATAGCCGAGCCCTACGTCTTTTAAAAATCCGAGCCGCGCCCGTATTTCTTTAAGAAGAGGTTTTGCTATAATCTCCTGACTGCTTGTAAAAGTAAAGGTGTTTACAAACTCCAAAAGACTAACAATGCTTAAATTGCATAGTTCTTCTATGTTTTTGCCGAACACGGTTACCGCAAGTGCTTCGGGTTTAAGACGCCTTCCGCGGCACGCCTCGCACGGACGAGTGCGCATAAAACGCTCTATGTCGTTTTTAACGTAATCCGAACCCGTATCGCGGTAACGGCGTTCGAGATTCGTCACTATTCCCTCGAACGCGGTGTTAAAGCTCCCCTTAAAGTTGTACGAATTGTACTGCATTTCTATTTTTTCGCCGCCGTTGCCGTACAGCAAAATGTGCTTAATGTTTTCGGGCAAGTCGCGGTACGGCACGTCCAACGAAAATCCGTAACGCTTGCTCAGTCCTTCGAAGTAAAGCTGAGTCTGCGCTCCGCTGTCGAAGTTCCACCCCGTTATGGTAAGCGCGCCCTCGCGCAGCGTTTTACTTCCGTCGCCGTAAATAAGCTCGGGGTCTATCGCCTGCTTGTAGCCTAAGCCCAAACATTCGGGGCACGCGCCGAACGGACTGTTGAACGAAAACAGCCGAGGCTCGATTTCGGCAAGCGAAATCCCGCAATCGGTGCATGCGTACTTTGTGTTAAAAAGCCGCTCCGCTCCGTCGCACTCCACAATAACCGTGCCCTCGCTTAGTTTAAGCGCGGTTTCGAGCGAATCGGTTAGCCGCTTTACCATATCTTTTTTAATCACAAGGCGGTCGACTACCACGCTTACGTTGTGCTTAACCTGCTTATCGAGCGGAATTTCTTCGTCGAGAAGATATGTGTTGCCGTCAACCCACACACGGGCAAAACCCTGCTTGCGGTAGCTTTCGAAAAGCTTATTGAACTCGCCTTTGCGCCCGCGCACGGTGGGAGCAAGCAACAAAATCTTGCTTCCTTCGGGATACGCCATTATCGCATCGGCGATTTGGTCGATTGACTGCTGTTCGATTTTTTTGCCGCACTTGGGGCAATGAGCCTCGCCCAGCCGCGCGTACAGTAGGCGCAGATAGTCGTAAATTTCGGTAACGGTGCCCACCGTTGAACGCGGATTGCGCGCCGTGGTTTTTTGGTCTATCGAAATAGCGGGACTCAATCCGTCTATGCTCTCAACATCCGGCTTGTCCATCTGCCCCAAAAACTGACGGGCGTACGACGAAAGCGACTCTACGTAACGCCTTTGCCCCTCTGCGAAAACGGTGTCGAAGGCAAGGCTCGTTTTGCCGCTTCCGCTAAGTCCCGTAAACACTATCAGTTTATTGCGGGGAAGCGTTAAATCCACGTTTTTAAGGTTATTTTCTTTTGCGCCTCTTATTACTATGTTTTCCATGATTACTTCTTTCCGTGTTTTTTCTTTTCTCTTTGTATATTATCCTGCACCCGCTTTAATTCGTTTATGCGGTCGCGCAGTCGTATTGCCGTTTCGAAGTCGAGCGAACTTGAAGCAACGCTCATCATACTTCTGAGTCTGTCTATCTGACGCGGAATATCGTTTTCGTCTATTCTCTCGTTTTCTTTCTGCGAAATTTCCAAAGTGTTGGTAATCGGCTTGACTATCGTTTTGGGAATTATACCGTGTTCCTCGTTGTATGCCTGCTGTTTTTTGCGTCTGCGCTCCGTTTCGGCAATGGCGCGTTTCATAGAACCCGTCATTGTGTCGGCGTACATAATAACTCTGCCCTCGCTGTTACGCGCCGCTCTGCCTATCGTCTGAATAAACGCCGACTCGCTCCGCAAAAAGCCTTCTTTGTCGGCGTCGAGAATCGCAACCAAACTCACTTCGGGAATATCCAAACCTTCGCGAAGCAGGTTTATGCCAACAAGCACGTCGAAGTCGCCCGCTCTGAGCGAATTTACTATCTGTATGCGTTCCATGGTGCCTATATCGGAATGAAGATAATTTACACGCACTCCGTGGTCGGCAAGATAATCGGTTAAGCTTTCCGCCATGCGCTTTGTAAGCGTTGTAACAAGCACGCGCGCGCCGCTGTTTACGGTACGCTTTATTTCGGTGAGCAAATCGTCTATTTGCCCCTCGGTGGGTCGCACCGAAATCTCGGGGTCGAGAAGCCCGGTGGGGCGTATAATCTGCTCGGCAACGAACATACCCGCTTTTTCGCGCTCGTAAGGCGCGGGAGTTGCGGATACGTAAATCGTTTGCCCTATACGCGAATTAAACTCGTCGAAGTTAAGCGGACGGTTGTCGTATGCCGCTGGAAGTCTGAATCCGTAATCCACAAGGCTCTGTTTGCGGCTCCTGTCGCCCGCGTTCATGGCACGCACTTGCGGCAGAGTCATGTGACTTTCGTCCACAAACAGCAAAAAATTGCGCGGGAAGTAGTCGAGTAGCGTATACGGCGGCTGACCTGCCTGCCGCCCGTCGAAGTAGCGCGAATAATTTTCTATGCCGGTGCAGTACCCCATTTCGCGCATCATTTCCATATCGTACTTTACGCGTTGCCCTATTCTCTGCGCCTCTATAAGTTTGCCCGAATCGGTGAAAAACTTTACCTGTTCTTCCATGTCGCGTTCTATTTCGGCAAGCGCGCGAGTCATTGTGGCTTGCTCTACCGCATAGTGGCTTGCGGGAAAAATCGCGGCGTGTTTAAGTCTGTTTACCACCCGACCCGAAACGATTTCGAATTCGCCTATGCTTTCAATCTCGTCACCGAAAAATTCCACGCGTACTCCGAGGTCGCTCGACGAAGCTACGAAAATATCCACGGTGTCGCCCTTTACGCGGAAATCGGTACGCTCGGGCGCGGTGTCGTTGCGCTTGTAGTTTATTTCCACAAGGCGGCGTATTAGTCCGTCGCGCCCTATATTGTCGCCGGGGCGGAGCGATACGGCAAGTTTATAATACTGCTCGGGTGCGCCCAAACCGTAAATGCACGAAACCGACGCCACAACCAAAGTATCGTTGCGCTCGTAAAGCGAACAGGTTGCGCTGTGACGCAGTTTGTCGATTTCGTCGTTAATCTGCATGTCCTTTTCTATATATGTGTCGGTCGAGGCAATGTACGCTTCGGGCTGATAGTAGTCGTAATAGCTTACGAAAAATTCAACGCGATTGTTGGGAAAAAATTCGCGGAACTCGTTACAAAGCTGAGCCGCGAGAATCTTATTGTGCGCAAGCACGAGCGCGGGACGGTTCATGCGCTCGATTACGTTTGCCATTGTAAAAGTTTTGCCGCTTCCGGTAACGCCCAAAAGCACCTGACTGCGAAGTCCGTCACGTAAACCTTCGCAAAGTTTTTCGATTGCCTCGGGTTGGTCTCCCGTAGGCTTATACGGCGCGCATAACTTAAAATCCATGATAAAATTATAACACGCTTTTATTTTTAAGGCAAGAGATACCGACTTACAAGCGCAATTATCCTCCGTAAAATTTTCATGTCGCGCTGTTGATAAAACGACTGTATTGTGTTATACTTAACTTATGACCTTAAATTCCGACAGACTTATACTGCACTGCGACCTCAACAACTTTTACGCGTCGGTCGAGTGCGTAAAGCGCCCCGAGTGGAAAAGTATTCCGCTCGCGGTTGCGGGCAACCCCGAAAAACGACACGGGGTTATTTTGGCGAAAAACGAAATCGCCAAACAGAGCGGAATTAAAACGGGCGACACGATTTGGCAGGCGCAACAGAAAAATCCCGACTTAAAGTGCGTTGCTCCCCACTTTTCCGACTACATGCGCTACTCAAACCAAGTGTTCGAAATTTACACCCGCTTCACGAGTCAGGTAGAACCGTTCGGACCGGACGAGTGCTGGCTCGACGTTACCGCCTCGACAAATCTGTTCGGCACGGGCAGACAGATTGCGGATAAAATACGCGAAACGGTTAAATCGGAAACGGGACTCACTTTAAGCGCGGGAGTAAGCTTTAACAAGGTGTTCGCAAAAATGGCGAGCGACTTGCGCAAGCCCGATGCAACCACCGTAATTACGCGAGTGAATTACAGGAAAATTTTATGGACTTTACCCGTAAGCGACATGCTTATGGTGGGCAGACGCACAACGGTTAAGCTTAACAAACTTAATATTTTCACCGTCGGCGACTTGGCGAACGCGTCGCGCGCAATGCTTAAAAGTCACTTCGGAATAATAGGCGAAAAACTCCATGACTACGCAAACGGCGACGACGTTGAACCCGTGCGCGAATACGTGCAAGGGCGCGAAGAAAAATCGGTCGGGCACGGCATGACCGCCACGCGCGATTTAACCACCTATTCCGACGCCGAGGCTCTTATAACTTATTTATGCGATAAAATAGCGCACCGCATGCGTAAAAACGGACTAAGGGGGTGCGGAGTGGCTTTGGGTCTGCGTAGTTTCGAGCTTAAACACATAACTCGGCAAATGCCCCTTAATTCCCCCACCTACGCAAGCGCGGATATTCGCGCCGCCGCAATAGAATTACTGCACTCGAATTGGAACGAAGATATCCCCTTGCGCACGATAACGGTAAGCGTTTTCGACGTAAGCCGTAGCGGCGCAGTTCAGTTAAGTCTTTTCGATACGGTAAAGTCGCATAAAGCCGAATCGCTTGAAAAGGCTATCGATAAAATAAGAACAAAGTACGGCGAAGACGCGATATACCGCGCGGGAATCCCCGGCTCGGACTTTATTTACGACAAAAACGACGACGAAGACTTTCTGCCGTTTAAAAGATGATTTTTTAAAGGATAAGATTTCTCGGCTACGCTCGAAATGACAAAAGTCGCGCATATGTCACCTCGACCGCATATGTCGCCTCGACCGCATATGTCACCTCGACCGCATATGTCACCTCGACCGTATATGTCACCTCGACCGTAGCGGAGAGGTCTTTTATATACGCCCCTTTTAATCCCACGCCAAAGGCAGGGGATTTTTTTAGAGGATAAGATTTCTCGGCTACGCTCGAAATGACAATAACCGCCACATTGTCACCTCGACCGTTTATGTCACCTCGACCGAAGCGGAGAGGTCTTAAACAAGCTTCCCTATCCTATAAAAAATCCCCCGACAGATTAGCGTGGGGGGGGTAAATTTGCGCCTTATCAAATACATACTTTCCAACCAAAAGGCTTGAAGTATTTAATTATTCTCCGCAAAGCCCAACGAAATAAGTATAGCCTTATCAACCTTGCGCTGAGTATCGCGGTCGAGAGTACCGAGTTTTTCGCGCAATCGGCGTTTATCGAGCGTTCTTAACTGTTCCATTAAAATAACGGAGTCTTTCGGCAATCCGAATTGTCCTTTTTTAACTTCTATGTGAGTGGGCAGTTTGGCTTTTGTGAGCTGACTTGTAATTGCTCCCGCAATTATTGTGGGAGAATAGCGGTTTCCTACGTTGTTCTGTATTATAAGTACCGGGCGCACTCCGCCCTGCTCGCTTCCCACAACCGGACTCAAATCCGCATAAAAAATGTCACCGCGCCGTATTTCCACCGTAAAACCTCAATGATTGCTTATTTCGAGATTGATTTCGCCCATTTCCTCGTAGCCGCGTTTAACCTCGTCCTGTTCCATAATATGCGGGTCAATGGCGAATCGGTCCAAAATACGGGCTATAAAACTTTCAATATTTACGTCCAACTTTTTCGAAGCCTCCTCTAAGATTTCGTTTAGTTTGTCGTTTACTTCTATCTGATAAACTTTCATAAGTTTTTCCGCCTTTTTTCCGTTTAAACCTATTGTGCCACTATTCGACAAAAAAATACGCTTACATTGTAAAAACGTAAGCGTATTTTATATATCTTTTAATTTACAGTCCGACTATTTTATTACTATATTGCTTGCAAGCAAGCTTTCCTGCCCGTAAACTTTTTCGGCGGTTTCGGCGCATTTACCGAAGTGATAACAGCCGTAAACCGCGGCATTAAGCGGAGTCATGCGGCAAGCAAACGCGGCTATCATGCCGCCCAAAACGTCGCCGCTTCCGCCCTTACCGAGCGCGGGCGTTCCCGTTGTGTTAAGATAGACCGACTTGCCGTCGGAAATAACGGTCGTCGCGCTCTTTGCCGCAACGGTAATGCCGTAACGCGCGGCAAACGCTTTTACTTCTTCGACGACGTTTGTTGCGCCGCCCGAATCGACGTTTTTCGTAAGCCTGCGAAATTCGCCCATATGCGGAGTTAAAATTATTTCAGACTTGTGCCCTTTCAAAACGTCGGTGTTTTCCGAAAGCGCATTGAGTCCATCGGCGTCGATTACAAGCGTGCCGCCGAAATTCTTCGAAATATATTCTATTATTTTTATAAGGTCGGAGTTTTCGCCCATGCCCGGTCCTATAAGTATCGCACCCGTTTTTAAAAACAGCTTGTCGATTTCAGTAGCATCGAACTTTATTTTACCGCCGCTGTCAGGTAAAAAACAAAGAGTTTCTTCCTTCACTCTTGACTGATACACCGCTTTAAGCGACTCGGGAACGCATAGCGTAGCAAGTCCCGCGCCGCTTTTAAGAGCCGCCGCCGCACTCTCGTGAGCAAGAAGCGACGCCCCTATCATTTCGGGCGAACCGGCAATAACGCGCACCCGTCCGTAGTCGTACTTGTGACTCACCGGCTTTCGCTTTTTTGTTACGACGTCGCTGCTCGTAACAGCCTTTACGCCGCTGCTTCCGCGTATGCCTATATCGGCAACCACGAGTTCGCCGCAGTAGTTTCGCCCCTCGCCTATTATCTGACCGATTTTCACGCATGAAAACGTAACCGTTTGATTGGCTATAACCGCCGACTCCGTTTCGCCCGTGTCGGCGTTTAGTCCCGTAGGAATATCCGCCGAAAGCACAAATACGTCCGACTCGTTAAGCTTTTGCACCGTACGGTAGATTACGCCTTCGAGTTTTCGGTTGCATCCCGTACCGAGCATTGCGTCTACTATAAGCGCGTAATTTTCGGGCACAAAAAGTTCGCAGTCGATTTCGGGAACACCCAATGCGCGACATGCGTTAAGCCGAGCTTGCGCCGCGTCGCCGAAGTTTTTCGAAACCGTCACAAGCTCTGTTTTGCGCCCCGCAAGGTGAAGCATACGCGCTAAACTCAGCCCGTCGGCGCCGTTGTTTCCGCCGCCGCAGATAACGCATATTTTATCGCGCGGTTCGGTTAAAGAGCACACCGCTTCGCGCAGAGCCATAGCCGCGTTCTCAATTAAAATATCCTCACTAAGTCCGTTTTTCACCGCCTCGGACTCGGCGGCTTTAACCTCTTTTACGCTCAGTACGTCTACCATAATTCCGCCTCTTTATAACATATTTGCCTGCGGCACGATTAGCGCAACGGCAACCGCGTATTCGTTGCAATGCGACACCGAAAGCAAAAAATCCACGTCGGGAAAAAGTTTCAATGCGTTGCCCGTAAGGCGCACATAAGGCGCGCCGCCGTCACGGTGAAGTATTTCTATATCGCAAGGCTTAAAGCCGGTAAACCCGCACCCTAACGCCTTTGAAACCGCCTCTTTGGCACAAAACATACCCGCAAGAGTTTCCGCCTTACTGCCGTGTTCCGCGTAATACGCGCGTTCCGACTCGGTGTAAACGCCCTTTAAAAACGATTCGTTTTCCGCCGATTTCGCCACTCTTTTTATCTCTATAATATCCGTTCCCAACATGAATTTTTATGCCTTTTTAAACGTAACGGCACTTATAACCGCACGCGACACCGCCTCGGTAGCAATAACCTGCAACATAGAAAATTCGCATTTTGCGTCGCCTTTGCTTACGGCGAAAAGCGTGTCTCCGTCGTGGTCGGTGTGAACGGGGCGGATCGTTCGAGCGAGTCCGTTGTGCCCTATTGCGGCAAGCTTGTTTGCCTGAACTTTGCTAAGCGCGGCATTTGTAATTATGCACCCGATTGTGGTGTTGCCGTACATAAGCCGCTTAAAGTTTCCGCCGAGAATACAACCCACCGTATCCAAAAATCCGCCGCCGTTGTCGCGCGCGCCCGCAACGATTTTTCCGCTTTTGTCATCGGCAACATCGCCGAGTGCGTTTACCGCAACAACCGCCGTAACAAACAAATCGAGAGTTCCCACCGTTGCCGCGCCTATGCCGCCGCAGTCGGCAAATTCCAACCCGCGGATTTTTCCCACAGTTGCGCCCGTTCCCGCACCCACCTTTCCAAAAAGCACGTTTTTATCGGTTGCACTCTCCGCCGCCGCTCTGCCCATTGCAATATCGGGGTAATTATAGTCGGGTCCGTTAAGGTCGTACAGCACCGCGCCGCAAACAATAGGCACAACCTTTTCGCCTATTTTAAAGCCCTCGCCGCGCTCGCGCAGGTAGTGCATTACGCCGCAAGACGCCTCTAAGCCGTAAGCGCTGCCGCCCGAAAGCACAACCGCGTTAATCTTTTCCATGGCTTTATCGTTGTGCAGTAAGTCGGTTTCGCGCGTGCCGGGTGCGCCGCCGCGAACGTCCGCGCCGGCAACCGCGCCGCCCTCGCAGATAATTGCCGTACAGCCTGTTACGCTGTTATCGGCATGACCGATTTTTATGCCTTGCGGCAACAGAATTTCGGGTACAAACGTATTCATATTAAAACTCCTTATTCATATATATAAAGAAACGCTTAAAACGATAAAATTTCAGTCGAAATCGCAATCATCGAGCGATTTAACAGCCTCGCGCACCGAGTCGTATTCGAACCCCTTGCTCAGCAAATAAGCGGTGAGCTTGCGCTTGTCGGGCGCATGGGAGCGCAAATACTTTTCGGCAAGGCGCAACGCCGATTCGGTTTGGTCGTCGATTTCCGATAACGCCTCGTTTATAATATCATCGGATATCCCCTTTTGCCGCAGTTCGCTCTCCAACTTTTTTACACCCGATTTTGCCTTGTAAAATTCAACGTAAAGCCTGCAATAGTCTTTGTCGTCGATATAGCCGTATTCGGTCAGCTTATCAGAGGTGCGCTGTACAACCTTATCCGAATACCCCTTGCCCGCGAGATACGTTTTGATTTCGCGCGCGGTGCGCGGGCGAATCCCGAGATACTTAGCCGATTTTTCAAACGCCGATGCGCACTCGCTCTCGAACACCGTTTCCGTTAATTTAACTTCGTCAATCTCGTCGCCTATGTTAAGTCTGTGCTCCGCCGCGGCGATTTTCTCTAAGCCGCAGAAAAACCTGCCGTCTATAAACAGACTTACGCGGCTTTTGTTTTTCTGTTGCGGTTTTATATCGGTAATTTTTCCCATTTCGTCGGTTGCGATTCCTTTGACATTTACTGCCTGACTCAATTATACAACAAGTATAAAAAATAATCAACTTGCAAACTCTAAAAATAACGACAAACAAAAGGAGAATATTATGTCACAGTTAAACGAAGTTACCGAAAAAGAAAAACTTTTATACAAAAAATGTTGCAATTACGCATGCGAATGCAAAAGCGACGCCCTTCGCAAGATTTTGGGCGACGTAGCAAACGAAAGCCGCATCAGACTTGATGTTTCAAGCGAAGAACTCAAAAACGACTGAAAGGAGAATAAAATATGAAATTCGATTTTTTCAAAAACAAAAACCGTAAGACGGGAAGCGACTGCGAGTGCGGTTGCTTGGATAACGCGCGCGAAAGCGTTCGCCTCACCGACGCAGAAATCGCCGAGGACATAATCCGCGATTTGGATTCGGTTATGCGCGACTATTCGTGTCTTTGCGACGACGGTTGCGACTGCGAAGAAAAACTTTGCAGTTGCGAAAAAACAAAGCAGTGCCTGTGCGACTATCTCGGCAACTGCTGTAAATAATTTTAGCCAAACCCACAAAGCCCCTGCCCTCGGCGGGGGATTTTTTACGTTTAAGACCTATCGGCTTCGGTCGAGGTGAAGTGTACGGTTATATATTCCCCTGCCCCTTGGGGTAGCAATAATTTGACATTGCACGCGCATTGTGCTACAATTTTTTGTGAATGAGTCGGAGGGAAACATAATGAAACCGTCAAAATCGAAACATGAGCTAATCGATACACTTTTAGCCTACATAAGCGCGACCGAAAGCGATTCCCCTGTAAACGATTCATTTTGGAGCGACCGCAAATTAAGTCCCAAAGAGTCCGAAACGGCTTTGCAGATTAAAAATTTCATAGACGAAATTCCCGGAGGATTTCTGATTTACAGTGCCGAGGACGAACAGATTCTGTACGCCAACAAGGCTCTTATAAAAATATTCGGGTGCGACGGCTTAGAGGACTTCAAAGCTCTTACGGGCAACTCGTTTCGCGGCATAGTCTATTATAAAGACCTCGAAGCGGTGGAAGAAAGCATAGCGGAACAAATTGCCTCAAACGACGACAATCTCGATTACGTGGAATACAGAATAATCGCAAAAGACGGTTCTATTCATTGGGTCGAAGATTTCGGTCATTTTGTTCAAAGCGATTTCGTGGGCAATATATATTACGTATTTATTACCGACACAACCGAAAAAGTTCACCGCCGACTGTCCGAAAAAGCCGCAATAATAGCGGCTAAGCAAGAAGAAGAACAAAAGTTTAAAAACATAATAGAAGAATACGACAAAGAGCGTTCGCTCATAAGAGCCGAGCATTTACGCAGACTCGAAGTAATAGAGGGGCTCAGTGTAAATTACGAAACCATACTTTACGGCAATATAGACACCGACACGGTTCTTCCCTACCGCACGAGCAGTAGGCTTAGCGAGCTTTTGAAAGACAAAGCGAACAGCAAGCTCAGCTCGCTTTTGCCCAACTACGTTAAAAAGTGGGTTCACCCCGAAGACCGCAAAACGGTGTCGGAACGCACGTCGCCCGAATACGTGCGCGCTCAGCTTGCCAAAAACCCAACCTACTACTTAAACTACCGCTGTATACAGAACGGCGAAACAAAATATTTGCAGTTGCGAATTGCAAACGTAAGCGTGGGAACCGCCGTTTCGCAAATTGTTATGGGTTACCGCAGTGTAGACGAAGAAGTTTTGCAGGAAATGAAGCAAAAACAGATTCTCGAACAGGCTCTTTCAAGCGCAAAAGCGGCGGAAGTCGCACGCAACACGTTTTTATCGAATATGTCGCACGACCTAAGAACCCCTCTTAACGCGCTATTCGGCTACACGACTCTTGCCAAAAAGAATTCCGACAATCCCGAGGTTACAAAGGGGTATCTCGATAAAATAGAGGCGGCCGGCAAAAACATGCTCGAACTTATAGAAAAAGTTTTGGCTGTTACCTATATGGAATCGCGCGACTTTAAAATCGAGGAATGCAAATTCGACGTATCCGATATAATCAAAGATACCGCCGCATCGATTGCGGTCGAGTCGACAAAAAAGAACATAACCGTAAATCTCGAATCGGCTATAAAGCATTACACCGTTTACGGCGACCCCGAAAAAGTAAAGCAGGTTTTGTTGCATATAGGCAACAACGCCGTTAAATACACCGATTGCGGCGGCAAAGTACGCATAAAATTAGTCGAGCTCGAAAACCCCTCGAACGAGCTTGCGGTTTATAAATTCATAATATCCGATACGGAAATAGGCATAAGTCCCGACGCGTTCACCCGTATTTTCAAACCGTTCGAGCGCGAAAAAAACACCACTTACAGCGGCGAATTCGGCGCGGGGCTCGGACTTACCATTTCAAAGCATTTGGCGGAAACCATGGGCGGAAACATAACGGTTGAAAGCGAGCCGAACAAGGGTAGCACGTTTACCGTAACGCTCGGATTCCGCTTGCAGGACAAAAGCGACAATCAAAAATCCCAAGCCGCAAAAAAAGATTTGCGCGGAAGAAAAATACTTCTTGTGGAAGATAACGAAATAAACCTCGAAATCGAAACCGAAATTTTACAGGATTTGGGATTTGTGGTAGACACCGCCGAAAACGGACAAATCGCCGTCGATAAAATAAAAAACTCCGTTCCGCACGAGTACGCCCTTATTTTAATGGATATTCAGATGCCCGTTATGGACGGGCGCGAAGCTACAAAAGCAATACGTGCGCTTGACAATCCCGAACTCGCCAACATACCGATTTTGGCGCTGTCGGCAAACGCTTTGGAAAGCGACAAGCGGCTATCAGCAGAAACGGGCATGAACGACCACCTCGCCAAACCAGTGGATGTTCCCGTTTTAATTAAAGCAATCGAAAGATTTTTGTAATTCTCGGCACAAATAAGTTTTGTCAAATACTTGCTATGTTAAATTAAAAAATGCTATAATTATAATCGTACGGAAACGCGCCGCAACGCATGCGGACGCACCGCATATATTTTACAAGGAATTAAGTAATCGGAGGTAAACAATGCATTTCTCAAAAGACGTGGAAAGAATGATTTGCGTCAAAAAAGGACCCAACCACGGTCCCGCCCCCATTCCCGAGGAGGGACGTTGGGTTCAGGCAAAGGAAATCAAAGACATTTCGGGACTTACGCACGGCGTGGGTTGGTGCGCTCCTCAGCAAGGCGCGTGCAAGCTTACGCTTAACGTAAAAGACGGCATAATACGCGAGGCGCTTGTGGAAACCCTCGGGTGCTCGGGCATGACTCACTCGGCTGCCATGGCGGGAGAAATTCTCCCCGGCAAAACCCTGCTCGAAGCTCTTAACACCGACCTTGTGTGCGACGCAATAAACACCGCAATGCGCGAACTGTTTTTGCAAATCGTATACGGCAGAACTCAGTCGGCGTTCAGCGAGGACGGACTCGAAATCGGCGCGGGACTCGAAGACCTCGGAAAAGGTACGCGTAGTCAAATCGGCACAATCTACTCCACCGAAGCAAAAGGGGTTCGTTATCTCGAAATGGCGGAGGGTTACATTACAAAACTTGCCCTCGATAAAGAAGGCTTGGTTATAGGTTACGAATTTGTAAAACTCGGCGTTATGATGGAAAAGATACGCGGCGGCATGTCGGCTGACGAGGCTCTCAAAACCTCTACCGGAACATACGGCAGATTCGAGGGTGCGGCTCAGTATATCGACCCGCGCAAGCAATAAGGAGGTTAAACATATGAGTATCACTTTCGAAGGTTATGATAAAAGAATAAACAAAATCAACGCCGCGCTTAAAGCAAACGGCATTAAAGACCTTGAAGACGCACGCAAAATCTGCCTCGACAAGGGCATCGACGTTGAAAAAATAGTTAAATCAACACAGATGATTGCGTTTGAAAACGCTACTTGGGCTTACACCGTAGGTTGCGCAATCGCAATAAAGAAAGGTTGCAAAAAAGCCACCGAAGCCGCAGTTGCCATAGGCGAAGGCTTGCAGTCGTTCTGCGTTCCCGGCTCGGTTGCCGAACAGCGCGCGGTCGGCTTGGGTCACGGAAACCTCGCATCAATGCTACTCGACGAAAAAACAAAGTGTTTCTGCTTTTTGGCGGGTCACGAAAGCTTTGCCGCAGCCGAAGGCGCAATCGGAATTGCCAAAACCGCAAACAAAGTGCGCAAACAGCCGCTTCAAGTAATACTTAACGGACTCGGCAAAGACGCCGCTATGATTATTTCGCGCATAAACGGTTTTACCTACGTTCAAACTCAGTACGACTACGCAACCGGCGACCTTAAAATAGTAAATACCATTCCCTACTCCGACGGAGAAAAAGCTAAGGTTCGTTGCTACGGCGCCGACGACGTGCGCGAGGGCGTTGCAATAATGCAACATGAAAAAGTGGACGTTTCCATTACGGGCAACTCCACCAACCCCACCCGCTTTCAGCACCCCGTTGCAGGCACATATAAAAAATGGGCTGTCGACAACGGCAAAAAATACTTCTCGGTTGCATCGGGCGGCGGCACCGGCAGAACCCTTCACCCCGACAACATGGCGGCAGGTCCCGCATCGTACGGCATGACCGACACAATGGGCAGAATGCACTCCGACGCTCAGTTCGCAGGCTCCTCCTCCGTTCCCGCTCACGTTGAAATGATGGGACTTATCGGCATGGGCAACAACCCCATGGTAGGCGCGTCCGTTGCCTGCGCGGTTGCCGTGCAAGAAGCAATGACGAAGTAATTTTACAAAATATACAGTATAAAAAGAGTTCTCATACAAGATATGGGAACTTTTTTTATTGTTGGAGAACCTTCGGAGGGTGTTTTTCTGAAAAAGTTGCACAAAAAACACCCCTCCCTCATTTATTAGAGAAAAAAAGGGGGATACTTGACGGTTTAATGATGAATTTTTTATATTAAAAAGACAAGTAAATATTTTCGTCGATTATCTGCAACAGCAACATTTGTTGCAAATTTCGACGGTGTACTATATTTCTCCTAATTACTTCAACGAAATCATTTCGCCGTTGGCGTCAATGTCTTTCGCAATCAGTTTTAATGCACTTTCCATTCTTTCAAGAATAGCATCACCCATTCGATTAAATCCAAGATTTTGCGTCAAAAGCTTGAAAAGCCCGATTTTGTCAGCCGAAACATTTTGCTTTAATATTTCTTTTAACCCCAAAGCAAGTTCTCGCAACTCTATATACTTTATATCTCGAAACTCTATCCCTGCTGATGGAACACGTAACATAGGGATTTCACTGCCCTGCCAATACAAAAATCCGTCTTTACGCATAATTCCAAATCTTGCACAGTTCCACATTTGCCTATTGAATTCCGCACGTACTACGTTAGTAACTTTTTCGCGTCCTTCGAACAGAAATACTATTCGTTTTAAAAGCCATTCTTCTGAAACAGGAGACTCAACTTCAACTATTGCACGCGTAACGGCAAGTATATTTCCTCCACATCTTCGTGCAGCCGAACGCGCGTCTACCATTTTATACTTTGGAAATTCAAACTGTTTCTCTATAACCGTTTCCGAAAAATCATCTTCTACGGCATTATCCGTATAACTTATGTTAACGGGGGAATTCTCCAATGCTTTCTGTGCCGCTTCAACTAATCTTTGCTTTTCGACTTGCTTATTGCGAAACCAGTCTGTGGACCATATGCGATAGAATTTCCACCCCATATTTTCCAATATGCCCTGACGCAATCTGTCTCTATCGCGGGCAGTTTTAGAAGAGTGATAAGTCGCGCCGTCGCATTCGATTGCAAGGACATAATCAGAAGAATCAGGGCGTTTCAATGCCAAATCGATTTTATACGAAGAACTGCCGACTTGAGTATCAACCGAAAAACCGTGTTCGCGTAAAAATTCACAAACTTCCAATTCAAATTCAGAATCATACCGTTCAAACGGATTGGTTGCATCAACGGATATACTTCTCTCTAAGGCGGTAATACCGTTTTCGGCATAATCCAAATATTCGCGCAACAATCTTGCTCCAACAGATTTAGTCCGTGATAAGTCAATATCGTAGTAGTGCATTGAGGAAACTATTTGCACGTTAAACTTTGCACGGGTAACAGCGACATTTAAACGTCTTTCGCCACCTTCACGGTTAATAGGTCCG
This sequence comes from uncultured Clostridia bacterium, assembly GCA_947086925.1. Taxonomy (GTDB): domain Bacteria; phylum Bacillota; class Clostridia; order Christensenellales; family Pumilibacteraceae; genus Pumilibacter. The sequence goes on along the minus strand of CAMUAL010000003.1, from coordinate 1,761 downwards.
AAATTAAGTAATAATCTTCCTTGCGAGTCTTTTGCATAAGCGATACTAAAAATTATTGTATCTCTTTCATCACCCTGTACGGTTTCAAGATTCTTTACAAAGAACGGCTCGGCTCTGTCAGATTTAAAGAATTCTTCAAACGCCGTATTCTGCTGTCTGCGTTTGTAAATTAACTTTTCTATTAAATTCTGTTGTGAAATACTAAAAGCAACCACACCTAAACTTCGGCTAGGATACTTTTTAATATTTTCAAATACCAACTCTACGATACGTTCAGCTTCAACCTGATTTGTTTTACTCTTGCGATCAAAAACACCCTCCACATAAAAGTAATCGACGCCTATCCCTGCCGAATCCGTTTTTGAGGAAGGGAAAGTAATCAAATCGTTATCATAGAAATTTTTATTTGAAAATGAAATAAGTTGTTCGTATCTGCTTCTGTAATGCCATTTCAATCTTCTTTGAGGGAAGGAAGTAGAACACAAATCCAATATTGACTCAAAATCCGTTATATCTTCACTTTCGTCATCGTCATCAATATCTGTTCCGGCATTAAAGAAATTGCTGGGCGGCATTTGCTTGGAGTCGCCGACAACAATTAACTGATTCCCTCTGTAAATAGCACCTATGGCGTCCTGCGGGAATATCTGCGATGCCTCGTCGAATATTACTACGTCAAACTTCATTTCCGAATTAAGGAAAGTACTAACGCTCAAAGGAGACATTAAAAAGCAAGGTTTTAAAGTCTGTACTAAATCACCCAACTCCGATAATAATTGTCTTATACCTTTCTTTTTGCGTTTCTTCTCTCCCTCACGCAACAAAATAGCTATTGCGCTACCTTGTGCCACCATGTCTAATCGAGGTCTTTGAGCGGACAATTTTGCTTTGATTTTCGCCTTGTTTATTTCAAAATTCAAAGTATCCTTTTCTTTAAAGCGTTCAATCATTTCATCGTGAGGAACGCGCGTCAACTCAATTAGAATAGGCGACTCATGCAAAACGGCGTCAACCCATTGTGAATAAAATGCTTTTTTATAAGTTAAAACTATTTTGCGTGAATCTATGTTTTGCCTAATTGCAAAATCGATATAAGAACGTAAACCGCTTTCTTGTAATCTGTCCATTAACTTAATGAAGTCGCACCAGTTGTCAAGTTTATCGGTATTTGCAAAACATTCATTTAACTTTTCGTTTAAAGCAACGTACGATACGGTTAGTATGTTATATTCGTCCGCATTAAAACTTGCCAACAAGCAATCAAGGTGTTCTTTATTTGCTTCTAACAAACGGCTATATTTTTCAGCAATCTGCTTGAATTGCATTTTTTGAGATAAAAATATCTCCAAAGGCATTTGGGCTAATTGAGTAATTTCCGTAAAGCTGTTTATTGCCGACGTCAATAAATCCAACTCTAAAATTAACTTCTCAAAATCGGTATTTTCGCCAATATATGCTTTGCCTAATAAGGTTTTGATTTCGGATTGCTGTTCGTTAAACTCTTTTAGGCTTTTCTGATATTTGCTTAAAGTATCAATAGCATTTACCGCTTCCGCATACTTTATCTTTTTACCGTCTTTCTTGCAAATTTTTATATCGTTAATGATATGCCTATATTCTCCGCTAAATAAGCGTGAAAACCAACCCCTGTATTGCTTGGTTAGTTTTTTGTAAAGAGCTTGTCCGTCTAACTTACACAAGTCCTCATCAAAACCCCGATCCAAAATATCTTTATTTTGTAAAACGTCTTTGGCTATAACC
>CAMUAL010000002.1 GCA_947086925.1 uncultured Clostridia bacterium | reverse complement strand
TTCAATTCCAAATTGACTGTTGTTCTTTTTCTTGTTTGTGTTTTAAATCAATTTTACTTTCTTTTTTATTCCGCTTTCAATGTGCATTATGTTGCCGCCCTCAAACAGACAGCTTATATAGATTATCACAAACAAATCTATTTGTCAAACATTTTTTAATACATATTTTTTATTTTTTAACCTTTTTTGCGTTTTTATTTAATTAATATACACCGATTGCGCACTGTTTCGCCTTAAAAGAGCTTACGGGCAAAATGCGCAAACAAATATAAAATAATTGATTTCGCAAAAATTATATGGTATAATTGTTTCTATGCGGATAGACAAATTTTTAAAAGTATCGCGTATATTAAAGCGCAGAGGCGTGGCAAACGAAGCGTGCGACGGCGGAAACGTATTTGTGGGCGGCAAGGCGGTTAAACCCTCCTACCGACTTAAAATAGGCGACGAAGTTTGCGTTAAGTTTTCAAGCGGCGAACTTAAATTCAGAGTCAAGGCACTTAACGAAAAAGCGAGCAAAGACGAGGCGGCGAGCTTATATGAAATCATATAGCGCGTGCGCGGTTATACTGTGCGCAGGCACGGGAAGCCGCACTAATCTCGGCTACAACAAAATACTGCACTGTATAGGAAAAAAGACCGTGCTCGAAATGGTTCTCGACTCGTTTGAAAACAGCCTTGTAAACAAAACGGTGCTTGTTATAAACCCCGCAGACCGTAAAAAAACAGAAGAAATAGCGGCTCGATACAAAAACATTGATATAGTAAACGGCGGCGATACGCGCACCGAATCGGTACGCAACGGACTTAAAGCCGCAGTAGAGTGCGATATAGCGGTGATTCACGACGGCGCGCGCCCGTACGCAAGCGCAGAGCTTATTAACCGCACTGTCGAATCCGCTTTGAAATACGGAAGCGGAATAGCGGCGGTAAAAACCACCGACACGGTTAAGGAGAGCGACGACGGAGAATTTATTACCGCAAGTTTAGACAGAAGCAAGCTTTACAACATACAAACTCCGCAATCGTTTAATTATAAGCTTATAAACTCGGCATATGAAGAAATCGAAGGTAACTACACCGACGACAGCGAAGTATACGCTCTTGCCGGATACACTCCGAGATTGGTCGAAGGCGAATACGGGAACATAAAAATCACCACTTCGGAAGATTTGTTCAAAGGGTTGCCGTGCCGTACAAAAATAGGCATAGGCTACGACGTTCACCGACTTGCCGCAGGACGCAAACTGATTTTGGGCGGCGTAGACATTCCGCACGATAAAGGATTACTCGGGCACAGCGATGCGGACGTACTTATTCACGCAATCACCGACGCGATACTAAGCGCGGCGGGTCTGCCCGACATAGGGGTGATGTTCCCCGATTCCGACCCCGCCACCGAAGGCATTTCGAGTCTTATTCTGTTAGACAGGGCTATGAAAGAGGTACTAAAAGGCGGCTATACCGTAAATACGGTTTCGGCGGTGATAATGGCTCAAAAACCCAAGCTCGGCGGTTACATTCCGAACATGCGTAAAACGATAAGTTCGCACCTCGGTATTCCGCCCGAACGCATAAACATATCGGCAACCACCACCGAAAAACTCGGAATAGTGGGCAAAGAAAAAGGCATTGCGTCGAGTGCGTCTTGCCTGTTGAATTTTTAAAAAATATATAGATACAAAAAACACTGCAATAAAAGAATAAATAATCCATTCGGGACAACAAAAGTGACCTATACGGAAAGACAACAAAAATTAACTAAAAAGCGTAAATTCTCGCTTAATCCCGCCCACAAAATCGTGTTGGGATTTTTCGGCGTAATACTTTTGGGGGCGTTTATTCTGTGTCTGCCCGTGTGCGCCAAAAGCGGCAAATGGATGAATTTTTTAGACGCCGTATTTACCGCCACGAGCGCGGTTTCAACCACGGGACTTACGGTTTTGGGCGACACGGCAACATATTTTAATATGTTCGGACAAGTAGTTCTTTTGATTCTAATACAATTCGGCGGCGTGGGCTTTATGTGCATTACCACTCTGTTTATGATGCTTCTGCGCAAGAAAATAACCATACGCGACCGCCTTGTAATGAAAGCCGAATTTAACCAAAACGACAACCGAGGCATGGTGCGACTCGGGCGAAACATTATGCTCGTAACACTCGGCATAGAGGGCGTGGGCTTTTTGCTTTTACTGTATCCGTTTGTAAACCGTAACGGCGGCATAGGCGTTTGGCAGGCTCTGTTCACGTCCGTTTCGGCGTTTTGCAACGCGGGATTCGACGTTATGGGCGTAACTCAGGGCGCGGGGACTTCGCTTATGGGATTCGCAAGCAACGTAATGGTAAACCTTTCGGTATCTTTTTTGATAGTACTCGGCGGACTCGGATTTACCGTTTTAATGGATATAGGCAAAAACAAGCTCAATTTCAAAAAGCTGTCGTATCATACGAAAATCGTACTCGTAACGTCGTTCGTTCTGATTGTAATAGGCTGGGTTTTCTTTTTGGGCGTGGAATTTAACGGAGTAGCAATGGCGGACTTCACCGCAGGCGACAAAATACTTGCGTCGCTGTTTCAGGCGATTTCACCGCGCAGTACGGGTTTTGCAACGATTGAACAAAGCGAACTTAATTCCGCAAGCAAGTTTATGACAATGCTCTTAATGTTTGTGGGCGCATCCCCCGGCTCTACGGGCGGCGGCATACGTACAACGACTCTCACGATACTCGTGCTTGTAACTATTGCGGGAATACGCGGCAACGACGAAATCACCGTGTTTAAACGTAAGATAAATTCGCGCAATTCCCGAAAAGCAGTGGGCGTGTTTATGGCGAGTCTTGCGGCCGTGATAATTTCCACCGTTATTCTTCTTATATCCGAGCGCGGTCATGCGGCGGCGGAAACTCTCACGTTCGAAAACGTGCTGTTCGAAGTTATATCGGCGTACACCACGGCGGGACTTTCATGCGGAATCACCTCTACCCTTTCGGTTTTGGGCAAAATAATAATGACACTCTTAATGTTTTTCGGCAGAGTGGGAATGGTAACAATCGGCTTAATGTTTTTACACAAAAGAGGTATAGACGACCGCATAACGTACCCCGAAGTTGACGTTATGATAGGTTAAACACAAAAGGAGCGGTTATGGCAAAAGTAGTTAAAAAACAGTATGCGGTAATAGGACTCGGCAGATTCGGCACTGCGCTTACGCGCGAACTTCACGCCGAGGGCGCGGACGTACTTGCAATAGACAACGACCCCGACAAGGTTAACGAAATCGAGCCGTATTGCACACAGGCGATTTGCGCCGACGCAACCGACGAGCCTATTCTCGAAAAGATAGGTATACGCAACTTAGACGTTGTAATAGTGTGCATTGCGGGCGATATTGAGTCAAGCATATTCATAACGCTTACATGTAAACAGCTCGGCGTTCCCCGCGTTATCGCAAAGGCGCAAAACGAGCGTCACCGTCATGTGCTTAAAAAGATAGGCGCGGACATGGTTATAGTGCCCGAAGAAGAAATGGGCGCAAAGCTTGCGGCAAATCTCGTTAAGCCGAACATGATAGAAATCATGTCGCTTTCGCAGAATTTCAGAATGGTCGAAATCCGCACGCCGCAAAAGTGGCAGCACAAAACACTGATTCAGCTCGATTTACGCAACACCGAAAAAGTAACCATTGTGCTTATTAAGCGCGGCGACGAAATCATAGTAACCCCCGGAGGCGAATGCGAGCTTCTGCCCGACGATATACTTGTAATAGCGGGAACGTACACCGATACCAAACGTCTGAGCAACAAAGCCACCGAAACGGTTTTGGAAACTTTGGAATAATTTTCTACTCAGGTCTGTATTGTCACGGTAACGTCTACCTTAAATACGAGTTTACTCAAATCGAAATCGGAATAACATTTGCGATTGAATTTGCGGCAATAGTCGCGCAGTCCCATAAAATCGAGATTCATTTCCTTGGAAGTTTCGAAACTCAGCATAAGATTGTTTTTAATCATGCCCTCGAATTTCTGTTCGATGGCATTTTTCCATTTATTGTAAAACGACGGATTGCCGCATATCCGCGAATCGTCAAGGCGCAGTTTAACTTTTATTTTATAAGTAAACACGTTTTCTCCGTTCTCTTTTTTTATCGACCTTCCAACCTTTTTGTTGGTAAGGCGAGCCGAAAGAAACGGTAATTCTTCGCCGTCGATAACCACGTTGCGCAGTTCCACAAGTCCCAAATCGGAATATTTATCCTGCCACACGAGTCCGCGTGAAATCAGCGGGCTTAAAACTTGCGGGTCATTGCTATCGCCGCCGAACACCACCACGGAATCAACTGCCACAAGCTTTTTCTGCTCGGAGCTTTCGCCGCTTCCGCCGCTTCCGCCACTTTCACTGCCGCCGCTTCCGCCACTTTCACTGCCGCCGCTTCCGCCGCTTTCACTGCCGCTTCCGCCGCCGCTCTCACCGCTTTCCCCTTCTGAATTTTCGCGGTTTTCCTTTTTAGCTTCGTCCGCACTTTTTTTACTCTGCTCGCTTGCATCTACCGATTCGGAGCTTTTCATACTCGAACCTCTACCTGCTCCGCTTCCTCCCGATTGCGACTTATCGCCGTCCTCCTGCAATTTTACGCAAGGAATGAGGGCAGCATGCGACGAGGAATTAAGCGATTGCAAAAAGCGCAGCGCCGTTGTAGTCGACACGTGGTTGCCGCGCTTGCTGTGCGCAATAAACATACCGAGTTCGGCGTCGGAGCTTTCGCCCATCTGCTGTGCGCTTTTAAGAAAGTCGGCGGCGGGAGAAGAATCGCAGTAAACCAAAAACGCGCCCGGACCGATTTTGCCCGACGACATGAGATACACCATATGCTCGGATATATCTCTGAGTTTCATGTCCTTGCCTATGGCTACGGTTGAAAGATGCCCGTAGTCTATGTGACGCCCCATGCCTATTTCGAGATTATCGAGGGCCTCGCTTAAACTGCCGCCCATCGCGCTTGCGACTGTGCTTGCCTTACCGTCGCCGTTCTGCGAAACGGGAACCGCTATTTGCGCCGAAACCGTCACGTTTCCGTCGCCCCCGTCTATGCCGAGAACGATTGCAAGCACGCGTATATCCGAATACGAGCGGACGCGATTCGGAAGAACAAGCAATAATGCCGCAAACAGAATACAGCTTAACTTGTAAATGAGTATTTTTTTACTGCGCTTCATTTTTCTCTCCTTCACGCTCCGCAGGCGATTTTTTGCGGTTTACAAGCGCGACAATAAGCATTAAAGCGGGTACGGCAAACTGAAATACAAGCGCGGGAATCGAAAAGTAATTTGCCATAAACGTGTGCAAAGCGGTTGCCGACGCGACAAGCACCGAAACCAGATATAATATTGCGTTTATACATAAGGCGGGTATTGCGCGATTGCATGGAATTGCGGCTCGTATACAGTATACTGCGGCATACGAGAACAGCCCCGCTTTTATAAAAACGGAAATCATCCATAAGCAAAACATCACCAAATCGAATCTGCCTTCCATTATGTTTCCCAACGCATAATGCGACATGCTCGTTACGTTTTGACCGAATCTTATAATATTACACACGTTTGCAAAAGACGCCGTAAGACCGAGCATAAACAGCAAGACCACCGCCGACGCTATAACGCCAGACACACAGCTTAAAACAGCCGTAGCACGCGTGCGTTTGACCGAGCCGAGAAAAACCGCAAGCAAAGAGTAATCGCCGTACCACATTGCATAACGCACGGATTCGTTCGCTATGTTTTTTGCACCGAATTCACCGAGCGGTAATACTTCCGTGAAATCGACTCCGCCCACTATAAGTCCCATTAAAAGCACAGTGGCAACGGCTATGAACGGAAACATGAATTGCGCGGTCCTTCCGAGCGAGCGTGCCGACCCCATACCCAAAACAACGCATAATCCGAAAAACGGAACGGCAAACACCGTCCAATCGAAGTTATCCTCAAAAAGATTTTCGCTGAAAAATATGCGCACTTCGTCCGACAGCAACAGCAGTTTCGTCATAAAAAACAGCGTCATTATTACAAACACCGCTCTTGACGCCCACTTGCCTATTGTAGCCGAAAGCATATCTTTAAAGCTAACATCGGGGGCGAGTACCACTGCCGCCACAATCGCCGCAAGGCATATAAGCTCGGTTATCGAAATAGCAGAAAGCGCGATAACCGAATCACGACCCGATGACTTTAAAAGCAGTACGGGCAACATCATCATTTTAAGACTTGTACCTACAATAAATATCACGGCAAAAAGCTGAGCCGTGTTTATACGTTTATCCGCAATCATGCCATTCTCCTTTTGTTGGGCGACCCTATCGATTCGGGACGTTTTTTCAAACTGAACAAAGGCGAACGCACCACACCGTCGCGCAAATCGTTGCTTATAAGGGGTGCTAAAGGCGCGAGCGACGGAGTCCCCAAGCTGTTAAGTTTGCTCAAATAATGCACAAGCGCGGTGGAGCCGAGTATAAGTCCGTACAAACCGCCTAAGCCGCCTATTACGGTGAACAACAGTCTTAACAAACTCGTTGTTCCCACAAGCGTGGGTACGGCGTAAAGCGCAATGCTCGAAAGCGCGATAATCATTACCCCCGGCGACGATATTATGCCGGCCTTTACCGCCGTGTCGCCGAGAACGAGCGCGCCCACAATGCTCATTGCCGTGCCCAAAATGTTGGGCATGCGTATGCTTGCCTCGCGTATTATCTCAAAAAGAAGAAGTATAAACAGAATTTCCCACATTGGCGGGAGCGGGATTCCCTTTAACGCATTTAAAATCGTAATCAAAAGTTTAAGCGGCACAACCTCGTAATGAAAAGTAAGGTCGGCAACATACAGTCCGGGCAGAAAAATGGCAAGTCCTATCGCTATAAGGCGCAGTATGCGCAAAAACGTGGCAAAACTACTGCGTTCGTAATAATCCTCGCCCGAATGAAAATCTTCTATCAAAAGGAAAGGAACGGTTAAAACTATGGGCGAACCGTCTACTATAACGGCAACTCTGCCCTCCGACAGCTTGGATGCTATTACGTCGGGTTTTTCGGCTGTTCCTACCTGCGGAAATATCGAGTTGGGATTTTCTTCCAAAACGGGCACAAGATAGTGACTGTCGCCTACGGTATCTATATCTATTTTTTCGATTCTCGAAACGACTTCTTTTACAAGAGATTCTTTTACTATTCCCGCAAGATACAGCACCGCAACCGCGGTCTGACTCTCGCGCCCCACTTTAAGCCTTTTTATTGCAAGCTTGCGCGTGCGCAGTCGCTTTTCTATTAACGTAATGTTGGTTTTTATATCCTCTATAAATCCCTCGCGCGGACCGCGTACAACCGTTTCGGTGGGCGGCTCGGTTACGGTTCGCTTATCCCACTTCCTTGCGTTAAAGGTGATATAACTCGCCGAACCGTCAAAAATAACCACGCCGTCGCCGTCGAGAAGTTTGGATGATACCGTTGTGAAATCGTCGCATGTTTCAGCCTCGGATACCGTCAAAACATTTTCCAAAAGCGATTCGACGGATATGAATTTATCAACCTTTTTGCAAGCGTTTACAACCGCACGCAAAGTTAGAATATCGGTAAAATCAGGATGAAAAAGCATTGTGGCTTTTTTCTTTCCTACGGTAAAATCACGCCGAAAAACAGTATCGGGATTTTCGAAAGTATCGAGAATTTTTTGTACTCTTTCCATATAAAATATTGTGCCGAATAAAGTATAAAAAAATGCACAAAAAAAAACGACCGCGGAATATGATTTTCCTAAGTCGTTCTATATGAATTTATTTGATTATGTACCGTTATAAAAGCGGAATATCCGCAAGATAAATTATGTCGGCGCGGTTTTTGGAATTGCCCTCGGCAAGTACCGCCGCCTTTGCCGTAACGGTGCCGCCCGACATTTCAACGAGCTTACCAAGAGCTTCAATCGATTCGCCCGTTGAAATAACGTCGTCTACAAGCGCGACCCGTTTGCCCCTTAACAGCGCAACGTCGTGCGCGGATAAGTACAGCTTTTGCACTCCGCGCGTTGTAATGCTGTTCACCTCTACGCTTATTCCGTCTTTCATATAAAGCTTTCGGCTTTTACGCGCCGCCGCATAAAACTTATGCCCAAGATTGCGCGCTACGCAGTGCGTGAGTTGTAAGCCCTTACTTTCGGCCGTTATAAGTACGTCCGCTTTTCCTTTTAAACGCTCGGCAAGTTTACTTGCGCAATATTCTGTTAAATCGGCATTGCCGTGCAAATTGAAAAACGCTATCTTAGGTCCGCCGTCCAGCTGAATAACAGGCAAATTTTCTTTTCTGCCGCAAATTTCCACGGGATAAAACTCATTCATGATTCCGCTTTTGTCCTTACCTTTTGTAAATTTATTCGTTTACTTCGAGAGTTTGCTCGCCCTCGTCGCCGCCATTGCCGCTTCCGCCGCCCGACACGTTGTCGGTTTCGGGCAATTCGGTAAGAGCGGAATATTCTACCGTTACAGAGTGCGACACGGTTGCGCCGTTATTGTAAGTAACCGTTACCGTAACAACGGTGTCCTGTTCGATTCCGGCGTTTTTGACAAACGCTCCGTTATCGTCGACCGTTATGCCGTTGCCCGTTTGGGAATACTCCACGTTTACCACCTCGTTTGCGGCGTTCTCGTAATTAAGACTGTATGTTACTGTTCCCTTTTGGTTCGCTACGTCCCACGAATACTCCGCAATAATGCCCGATACGGTAATTACGTTTACGGTAAGCACGTATTCGCAACCACGATAAACTCCGCTTGTAACGGTGAACGTAACGGTTATAACTGCTGTTTGCGGCTGAGTTTCCGTACCGACGAACGTGTAACTGCCGTCGGATTTCACCGTTACGTACTCGCCGCCCGATGTAACCTTGTATCCGACGGTTACGTTTTGAAGTTGCGATGCTTCGATTTTCTTTTGGGCCGCATTGTTCACTGCAACGGGCGCAATCTCGGCAGGCGCGGTCAGGGTTACGGACTTTGTGTACGTATAGTCGATATACGTTCCCTCTGTTACGGTTGCCGTTATAAGAACTTCTATTTCTTTTCCGTATGCGCCTTTATTAAACGTGTAAGTAAAGCCGTTTGCGGTTTTAACTATTTTAACGTATTCGCCGCCCTTAGCCGCCTCATATTCAACCGACGCGTTATTAGCGTTTACCGCAACCGCACCGCCGTTATTATCGGCAGCCGTAACGGAAGAATCGAACGCGGGAACGGTAACGGTAAATTCTACGCTGTCCATCTCGCCCACATAGTCGCCCGACTTGATTGTGTAGTAAGCGATAACCCTAACTTTTTTATCCGTCGATTCGGGTACGAACGTAACTTTTCCGTCTTGCATGATAACAAAGCCGTCGCCCGATTTCAGCGCGTAATCAACGGTGAACAAGCTTGCCGCCTGCGCCCCGAGCGTAAGAGTCGCGTTAAAGTTTGCGCCTACCGTAAAGGTTATATCGCTTGCCGTAAGCTCGGGTTTATCCGACGCGGGAACGGCAATCTCCTCACTGTATTCGACTATTACTTCGCCGTTGTAAGGTGCGCCCTAAACAGTTGCCGTGACTTTTACAATAGCGGTTTGCGGTACTTTTGTTTTGTTTAAAGTGTAATTTCCGTCGGCATCTACCGTAATTCCGCCGCCTATCACCGCATATTCGTAATTTGCCGTGTAGCCGCCAGAAATGCTTACATTTATTCTGCCGCCGTTATCACCCGAGTCGACCGTAACCTTAATCGTGGGTTCGGTCGCCTTCGATACCGTTATATAGAAGTATTCGGAATATTCTTTTTGTATGTCGGCATATTTATCGCCGTTAAGCGTCATGGTTAATTTAAGCTTAACCGTACCGCCGAATTTATCGGTATTTTCCGTTACATTAAACACATTGCCCGAACCGCTTATCGTTACGAGCTGTCCGTTTTCCTCCGCCGTAAGGGTAAAGGTTGCTCCCTCTACCGCGTTTGCGGTGTAAACATGCGTACCGTCGGATTCGGTGTGAGTTACTTTGAGTTCGGGAACGGCAATAACCTGTATGTTCTTGCTTACGCTTACGGATTCGCTGTGACCGTTAAACGTCATTGTAGCTGTGAGCGTAACGGTTACACTGCCCGCAAAGTTGCTTGCCGCGGTAAATACGCCGTTTGAGTCGACAGTTCCCGCATTGTTGTTATCGAGCGAATATGCGTAACCCGAAAGAATACTGTCGGACACATTCAAGTCGCCGAGTACGTCGTACGTTTTACCTGCAAATATGCTCACCGAATCGCCGAGCGTAACCTGAGGCATAACCGTAATTTTAATATTGCCGCTTACTTCTTTTCCCGCAAAGTAACCGCTCGTGACTTTGAACGTATAGTTTACTACGTCGTAACTGCCGTTTGCGGCATTCGGCGTGTAAACGTAATTTGCTATCGTTCCCTTGTTCTCGGTTTTATTGCCGCCGAGAGTTCCGTTTACCGCACCCGAGAAAGTCAGCGTATAGGCAAAGTTTGTGTCGAGCGAATCGTGAGTTACCGAACATACGTCCGATAAATCGTATGCGGTTTTGCTTGTAAGCAACAAATCGGAGTCGGTTACCGTAAACGCAGGCTCGCTGTAATCACCCACCGTAACGTGTGCTTCGAGTGTAGCGATTTCGTCTTTATATACGCCGCTTGTTACGGTTACGGTTACTGCTACGGTTGCACTGCAACCCGAAGTAATCCCCATTGCCGCAACTATTTTTGTGCTGTTGCTTGTCGTGCCCGACTGCAACGAAAGTATATTCTCGCCGCCGATGAGCTTAAATTCGTAGGTTACATCGCCCTTGAAGGCAGTCGAATAATTTACCTGCAACACGGCGTCCATACCGGGAGAAAGCGTAATACCGGTCGTACTCAGCGCAAAGGCGGGAGCGGTTGCGTTGAGCGTTGCCGTTACCGCGCTTGCGGAATACTGCTTGCCGCCGAGCGACACAGTACTTACGACAAAGCTTATTTCGCCCGCATTATCCGCAGTGTATTGCGCAATATAGTAGTAATGCCCGCTTTTTTCGACTATGTCGTAATTTATAAGCGTGAGTCCTACGGGAGTTGCAACCGAGAAGCTCTTTCTGTCGGCATCGAGAACCGCCATTGGCGCATTGGTATACTCGGTTACAAGAGTAATGATTTTGCGAGGATTCGCATCGTTATCGAATCCGACTTCCAAACCGTTTGACGTTATCGCGGTAAGCTGTGAACTTACTGCACCGCTTCCGTCTATAAGACTCGTTAAGTCGAATGCCGCCGAAGTAGAATAGTAAAGACTGCTTACAAGAGTACCCGAATCGGCAACGGTATACAAAAGCGTGCCCGTATAAACTTTGCCGAACACAGTTACGCTTACGGTAATATTGTCGGTTGTCGAATTAAAGCTGTTTATGCCCGTAACGGTAGCCTTGTTATTCTCATTGTTAAGATTAAACGCCGACGCCGCAAACACAACGCTTGTCGCGGACTCTCCGAATCCCGAGGGCATATTACTTACGCTTAACGTATAATCCGAATACGACGCTCTGTCGATTTCGGTTACCGTGCCCGTCTTAGACGTAATACTTATCAAAGGATTGTAATTTTCAGCCGTCAATGTGATTTCAACCGTTGCCGTAAGCAATTCGTTTGTTTCGGTTACGATTGCGGTTACGGTTATAACGTGCTTGCCGAGCATGTTTTGAGTAACACCGCTCTTATTCAACGTAAGCGTATAGCGCGTATCGGTTGATTTTGTAACCGTAAACAATCCGTTGCTGTCGGTCGTAGGCGTATTTACGGTAATCTTCGAAAGCTTATCGGAATAGACAGCCAAATTCGCAACGAGATTTGTGTCGAATACGTTTATTGTGTTTTTATCCGAAGTCAAAGTAAGCGTAGGCAATTCAACCGTTACGTTTACCGTTGCAGTGCGATTACCGTACTTAACCGTTACGGTGGCACTGCCGCTCGCAAGCGGAAGCACCGTTACGGTACTGCCCGAAATAGAAAGTCCCGCAACGCTCGGATTCGAGCTTGTTACCGACAACAGCGAGCTGTCGAGTTCGGCGTATCCGAGAGCGGCTATCGAATATCCGATTTTAACGGTGATTTCCGCGCCCTCCTGCCCCTTTGCAAGCGTAAGAGCCGAAACTGCCTCGGCGCCGTAAAGCAAAATTATTTCGTTCGAAAGCGGTACGTTTACTTTTAAGGTCTTGCTCAACGTAAGAGTGCCGCCCGAATAATCGTAGGTTGCGACAACCGTTATCTCGCCGTTTCCGCCGCCGGTAAGCTTAAACACGCCGTTGTTGTTTATGCTTGCGGTCACATCGCCGTAAAGCACATCGCAAGCGTATTTAACCGTTGCATCCGTTATCTCTGTTCCGGTGCCCGAATTTACTATTTTAACGCCGAAGTCGATTTCGGAATTATCGGTCACGTTGTCGGGAATGGTCGCGGAATTTACAAACGACATTTCGAGTTTGTCGGTTTCAAGTATAAGGTGAACGTACGCAACAAAGTCGCCCACCGTAATTTTAAGTGACGCGGGACTTGCAGTGAGCACGTTTTTAACGGTAAGCACATTACCCGACAACGCGAACGTGTTATCGGTCAAATTATCTTTTATAAGCTCGTACTTAACCTGACTTATGGGTTGTTTGGAATCCACGCCGCCGTTTATTACGGTGTTTAAATTATAAGTCGACGATTCGCCGTTGCCGGTCGACGTAACGGTAAAATCGAAATCCTTGTTGCCGCTGTCGGCGGTGAACTTTTCGGATACGCCGTTGCCCGCTACCGTAATTTCGAGATTTTCAACGGGAACGTCAACGCCGAAGTTCACGGTAAAAGTATACGTTTTTACGCTGTTATCCGAAGGGTCGGTTTCGGTTATCGTAATTACGAGTTTTCCGTTTACTATTCTTGTGTTTCCGAACGACAGACACAATCCGTAGGTTAAACTGCCCGTAACGGTTGCGTTGTTTGCGTTTGTCAGATTCCATTCGATATGAAGATTCGAATAGTCTACATAACCGTCTGTAAATGCGAAATCGAAATAATATTTGTTCGATTTATCCGAGGAATCGGTTACGGGCTCGGAATACTTGAACTGAATATACTCGCTTGCCGACGGATTATCCGAATCAACCGAAAGTACGGTATCCGAACCGTTTGCATTTACGGTTGCGGTTATGCCATCGATTATGCTTGTTACTTTTATTGAGGTAGTCGCTTTTGCACCGCTTATGCCGCCCTTAACCACGATTTCCACATTGCCTATTTCCGCCGCGGGAATCAACTCAAACTTGATACTGCCGCGGTAAATGTATATTCCTCCGCTGAGCGTAAAGCCCGGAGTTTTGCTCGTGTCGTAATCGGAAGGCGAATCTCCGAATACGGGTAATGCCGTTTGAATCACGCTGAAACTATCCGAGTTGTAATCGAACGCAAACGATTCGAACGTCGAATAATTTCCAGCCGTGTAATTTTTGTAAGTAACTTCGTAATACAAAGTCAAAGCCGTGTTTCCGCCGTGTTTATACAGCACTCCGCCTTCAAACGCATTACCGTAAGACGAATCCGCAAAAAGCTTAACGGTGTCTATCTCCAAAGCATCGTTCGAAACGTCTATCGTTACCTGCGCTTTGTGCAGTCCGTTGTTATGCTCGGTATATACTATCGTTACCGTATCGCCGTTACCTTCGGCAAGGTTTACCGTAAACGTACCGTTTTTAAGAGAAAGATGCGTTTCGTTGTAATCCACATCCAAACCTACGGTAGAGAGATTCCATTTTGCGTCGAGCTTGGTTCTCTCTACTACATCGACGGTTCCGTCGGAAAGATTTACAACGCCCGAACCCGCCACAATAAAACTGCTGCCGTTTGGATAAGTAAGAGTATTTTTTGTGATTTCGTTTTTGTATTCCAAATCGGAATAAAGTTTAACGCCGTCGTACTTGCGCACAAAATGATACTCGGAATACACAGCCAAATCGGGGTCGTTTCTTAAAAGCGTTTTGCCGTCGGAATCGAATGTATATATATTTTCCGATTTGCCGTAGCTGTAATAGATGCGTATATTCTGCAAATTTTTATGTTCGTTTACGCTGAGTTCGTACAAGTCCTTTAACAGTACAAGCTCATGATTTTTCATCATGTTTACGTCGTTATTCATGCGGAATACGGCGTCGTCTTTTGTTGCATTGTCCATGTCGGTATCGGGCAGGAAATAATAGTACGACATTCCGCTTTCAAACTGCTTTTTGGGCATAAGCATCACGCTGCCCCCGCCGTTTTCCACTATTACGAACAAATCCACGTTAAACAAAGTTCTGTCCGCAACAAAGTTTATGTCGTTTATCGGCATTTCGCGCACCGAATACGCCTGCACTTTATCGTTACTCTGATTGCCTACGCTTAATCCGCCCGCAGGCGCGCTGTAAGGCAATTCGGTAATGGACTGCTCGTTGCCCATGGTCACCTTGACAACGGGCATTTTGTATTCTATGCTCAGCCTGAAAGTATACTCGGGGAGCTTTATTACAAGCACTACTATATCCGCCGCGGGAACATCGGCGGCGCGGAGCGGAACAACGAATCTTCCGCTGTTTTTGTCGAATATATCGCCGACTTCGCCGCCCGAATATTCGAAAGTCAAACCGCCGTAGTTGAGTCCGCGGCTGTCGTCGGTAGGCTTTGTACCAACGTAAAACCGTATAATGTCTTTAAGAGTAAAGTTTGTTCGACAGCTCGTAACCGAACCTATCGCAAGCGTAAGGGTTGCTCGGTCAGTTCCGTTTTCTTTGAGCACGGTGTATTCATCGGGATTTGTGAACTTATATCCGTAATCGAGTTTAAACGACGTTGCTATCTGAGTCACAACGAGTTTTACGGTAAATTCGATGGGTTGTTTGTTTATTCCCTGCGGAGCAAATTTAAAGGTGAATATATATCCGTTCGAATTAGACTCTACGTTTTTACCTACCGTAAATTCGATATTACCCGTGATGTATTGCGAACCTGAATCTTTACGTGCAAACTTCGGATTAAGCGTTGCGTTACCCTTATTGTCAATCGCTATATCCGTAACATAAATCGAATCGTCTTTAACTTCGGTTGCGGGCTTAACGGACGAAGGATATTCAACCGCAAGCTCGGAATCGAACTTCAACGAGTCGAAATCGGCAAGCGGAGTAAGCATGGGAACTTTAATTTGATAAGGAACGCTTACTTTTGTTCCCGACGCCATATCCACCGAATACTCGTTGCCGCTTACGTCTCCGCTTCCCGTAAAGTTAAATTCGTCGAGAGCGGCGTAAACGCGAACGGTGAGTTCGAGCATTGCGCCGAGATTACCAGATTCTTTATCGGTTATTATAATAGTATCGGTACCCGTTTTGGTGCTGTCCAAAGTAACGAGCTCGCTCGTTCCGTAAACGCTCAATACGTTGTCTACCGTTCTTTTGGCTACTTCGAGTCTGCCCGGCTCGAATTTAGCGGTTTCCGCAGTAGACGATAAACCGCGCTTTACGGTTATGCAGTTCGCAAGGTCGAAACTTATGTTCGTGCCGGTAGCGTAAAGGTTGAGCGTATCTTTTGTTGTTCCGAGCTCGGTCGATACGCCCGTGTAAGGGTCGGTAAATATAATCTGAGTAATTTTGTCGAGTTCGTTTGTCGATTTTATTTGCAGTTCGATTATTATTTCACGAGCCGCCGCCGAATTGTTTACGTTTGCGGTAAGGCGCAGATACACCTTTTCCGCCCTGCCCGACGGTCTGAACACTATATTGCCGCTGCAATATTCCCCCATAAATGCGGGACCGTAAGAAAAGTCCATTGTTTGGGTATACGGCGAGCCCGAAGTTACGGTAACGAAATTCGCGGTGCCGTAAGACGCGCCCGTGCCGACTTCGAGCTTTACTTCGTCGGCTCCGCCGCCTGCGGTTATTTTTCCGTACTGTCCGTTTATTCCCTGTTCGCCGAGTTGCATTAAATCGATACGGTACAGCTTGTTTTTGGAAGTAAACGGGTCGGCGTAATAAGTTATGTAAGAATTCGCCTTATAATAAAGACGGTTCGAATCGGATTTGCTTTCGTCGAGCTTTAACGACGTAGTGTTGGCGGGGGTATTCAATTCGTAAATATATTTTTCGTCGGTTATGCTTTTTCCCACGTCGAAAGTTTCGGTGTGAGCGTCTTTGTTCACAAGCACTTTTATAACCGCTTTCGTATCCGACGTATAGTCGCTTGACGCAACAATGTTAAACGAATCCACCGACGACGCAACGGCAAAGTTATACACGTAGCGCGTAGGATTTTCCGGGTCGTTTACTCCGCCTCCCGACAGTGCGATTATCTGCTTTGCAGGTTCGCTCGTAATCTCTACAAGAGTATTTACGTCGGTGATTTCCGAGCCCTCTTTAAGCACAAGGTCAAACTCTATCGTGTACACGCAAGACGGCGATACCTTGAAAATGGGGTTACCGTTGCTGTCGGTACTCGTTTGACTCATATCGGTATACCCTACCGTTATTTTTTCGATTGCGGGCGGGTCTACCGCGGGAGCTTTCGTTACCCAAAGCACCGCAAAAGCAACGCTTGCCGCGGCGAGCAATGCTATAAGAACGATAAAAATTATATTACGTCCTTTCTTTTTGGTTTCGAGTTCTATTACTTGGTCGGATATAGGCATAACACACCTCTCCCATCATAGTTGTATCTATACAATTCAATAATACAATATTTATGCACGGTTGTCAAGTACAATTTAGCACTTTAAAGCTTAGAGTGCTAACACTCTCGGCGTTATAGTGCCATTTTGTCTTTGTCAAAATATTCCGCGCAAAGCAAAAGCGCGCAAAACAAAAGGGATAAAATAAATAAACGGCTACGTTTGACAAAGAAGAGCATATAATGATATAATAGTTATACTTGCATACCGAATTTCACGGAGGAAGGAATCATAGAAAAGCTGGCGGACAAAGTAATAACTCTACTTCTTTACACCCGCAAGGCTACCGAAACGAAACAAGGTGCGTTCGGGCTTAAAGAGCGACTTTTATTTTGCCTTACCCGCGCAGATTTGCCTCCGCGCGAACTTATGGAAGCTTTGGGTATGGCAAAGTCGAATCTCGCCCTTTTGGCGAAAAAGTGCATTGACGAAGGACTTGTGGAAAAAGCAAAGCGCGCGGGCGACCGCAGAACGCTTGTTTATTCGCTCACCGAAAAAGGCAGAAGCACGGTGGATTCTCTCCTCGAAGAAATAGAAAAGAAATTCTCCACGGTTTTAACCGATGAAAACGAAGGCAAAAAAGCCGCCGAAATGCTCGATTCGGCAATAGAACTGTTGTCGTACATTCCCTAATCGCAGGACGCATTCAATGAGAGTAGGAACGAAAATAAAAAAAGACCTTGCTGCGATTTTCAAACACGACCCCGCCGCAAGAAGCAAAGCCGAAGTTATTCTTACCTACGGCGGATTTCATGCGCTTGTTATGTACCGCTTTGCGCACTTTTTACACGTTCATCGATATAAACTGCTTGCACGCATAGTGAGTCAGATTGCGAAATTCTTTACGGGCATAGAAATACATCCGGGTGCAAAAATAGGTTACGGCGTGGTAATCGACCACGGCAACGGCGTAGTAATAGGCGAAACCGCCGAAGTCGGAAACAACGTGCTCATTTATCAGGGCGTCACTTTGGGCGGCACCGGCAAAGACAAAGGCAAACGCCACCCCACCATAGAGGACGGCGTTATGCTGTGTGCGGGCGCGAAAGTACTCGGTCCGTTTACGGTAGGTAAAAACTCGCGCATAGGCGCAGGCAGTATCGTGCTTAAAGAAGTACCGCCGAATGCAACGGTAGTGGGAATCCCCGGTAAAATAGTCAAAATAGGAAACGAGCGCGTAGACGACCTCGACCAAAATCTCCCCGACCCCGTAAGCGACGAGCTTAAAGAGCTGTCCGAGCGCGTTGCGGCATTAGAGGCAAAACTTAAAGACAAGTAAATCATACCGCAAACAAAAGCTTAGAGCTCGGCGCGGCGATTACGAAATAAAAAATCCGAACGGAAAAGGAAAAATATGCTTAAAGTTTACAACACTTTAACGAGAGAAAAGGAAGAACTGAAACCCATTAAGCCGAATACCGTTACTATGTATTCGTGCGGTCCTACCGTTTATAATTACGCTCATATAGGCAATCTGCGCACATACGTTTTTATGGACATACTGCGCAGAGTTTTGAAGTACGACGGCTTTAAGATAAAAGGCGTAATGAATATAACCGACGTAGGACACCTGCTTTCCGACGGCGACGAGGGCGAGGACAAAATGGCAAAAGCCGCGCGCGAACAAAAAAAATCTCCGCGCGACATCGCCGAATACTACTCGGAAGTTTTTTTTACCGACTTACGACGACTTAACATAGGAAAGCCCGAAATAATAGCAAAAGCAACCGACCATATTCCCGAAATGATAAGCTACGTAGAGGCTCTTATAGAAAAAGGCTACGGATACGAAACGAGCGACGGCATTTACTTCGATATAGGAAAATTCGACGGATACGGCAAACTCAGCCGCCTTAACTTAGACGAACAGATTGCAGGCGCGAGAGTGGAAGTAAACACGGAAAAGCGTCATCCCGCCGATTTCGCGCTTTGGAAGAAAGCCGAGAAAAACCACATTATGCAATGGGAGTCGCCTTGGGGCATGGGTTACCCCGGTTGGCACATAGAGTGCTCGGCAATGAGCCGCAAATATTTGGGCGTGACTTTCGATATTCACACGGGCGGCGTAGACCATATTCCCGTTCATCACGAAAACGAAATTGCGCAAAGCGAAGCGAAAGAGGGTTGCAAAACCGTAAACATATGGATGCACGGCGAATTTATGTTGGTTGACGGCGGCAAAATGAGCAAATCGCTCGGAAATACCTACACCGTTTCGCAACTTGCCGAAAAAGGCTATTCCCCGCTTTCATTCCGCTACTTCTGCCTTAACGCACACTACCGCAAAAAGCTGAATTTCACTTTCGAAGGCTTAGACGCGGCTCAGACAGCTTATAACCGCCTGCTTGAAACTTTATACAAACACAAAACAAGCAACTCGGCAACACCGCCCGAAACGCTCGAAAACTACAAAAAGCAATTCGAAGCCGCTATCGACGACGACCTTAATCTTCCGCTTGCACTCGGCATACTGTGGACTATGGTAAAAGAAAAACCGTCGAACGATATTTACAAACTTGCGCTCGACTTCGACAAGGTTTTCGGTTTGGACTTAAACAACGCAAAAGCTCCCGAAACGAACAACGAGCCTATACCCGACAAAATCAAAGAGCTTGCCGAATTACGTCTTGCCGCCCGCAGTCAAAAAAATTGGGCGGAAAGCGACCGCCTGCGCGACGAAATAGCAAAATCGGGATATGCGATAGCCGACTCGAAAGACGGCTACACACTGAAAAAGCTTTAACAAGTCGGCGGCAAATAACGAATCGGCAACGCAGAAAAACAAACGCCGACAGCGAATCGTAGACGTTTGCAAATCATTAACAGTGATATAAATAATAAAAACCCTTTCGACGCGGAAAGGGTTTTTATTATTTACCCGATTAGGGGTTTTTACTTTTTGGGAGCGGGTTTTTTAGCCGCAGGCTTTTTTGCGGCGGTTGTTTTCGTTTCGGTTTTAGCGGTGGTTTTCTTCGGGGTAGCCGCTTTTTTGGTTGCCGTCTTTTTGGCGGGTTTCTCCTCGGCGGTTGCCGCAGTTTCGTCTTCCGCTTTCACTTCTTCCTTAGCCGCTTTTTTGGCGGGTTTTTCTTCAACGAAAACGTATTCGGGCGCATATTGCGCTTTGTCGGCAATAACTTCACTTACCGACGGTTTTGCGCCTACGGTAATGCCGAGCGGGTCGATTGCGAATTTAACTTTATCGTTTACGTTATAGTTTACCGTTCCGGGAACTATTGCGCAGAAACCGCCCTCGATTCCTTCTACGTCGGCGTAAACTATGGTGTTTGCACCCAAAACGTCGGCGTCTTTTACTCTGCCCGTAACAACCATTTTGGAGTTCTTCTGAACTTCCTCTTTGCCTACGCGTATATGACGGGGGTCGATATTGATTATCGCGGTGCCAGGCTCGCGCACTTCGGAATTGGTTATCATGTTAAGTTTGCTCTTGCCGAATGCAACGGTTGCGGTGGTGCCGTCTTTAACCGTGATAAGCGCGGTTGCCGTGTTTTTGGTAACGGGCTTATACGCAACAAGTTTTTCGTTGCTGTCAACGTCGCGGAGCTGAATCGAATCGGGGTTTACGTAAAGCGTGATTTTGTCGCCGGGAGCAACCGTGGAATCAAGCGGGTGCTTGCTTACAAGGAAGCCTTTTTTGCCGGGAACATAGCTGAACGCCGCAGTGTAGCGAGGATATTTTTCGATAAAGTCGATTACGCCGTCAATCTTAACGCTACCCTCTTGTTCCTCGGTTGCAAGGTCGTCGGGCGCGATTTCGAGCACAACGTCGCGGTTAATCTGTTCGAGGTCGGTTATGCGGGACGCTATATTCTCGCTTACGGGGATTATTACGTTACCGAAACGAACAACGAGTCCGTTATCGGTTGCAAGGAACTTCGCCGCAATGCGGTTTGCCTTGGGAACGCCCATAATAGTAAGCTCGGTGTCGGGGTCGAAGAAGTGTATGTGATTGCAGTCGATTGCAAGATTTACTTTCTCGCCCACGCTGAACTGCGAACGCGCGTCTATACGTGCAATGGTGTAATCCTCTTTGCCGTCTACCTTCATATAAAGAATAGTTTCGTTACCGAGTTTTTCTATAACGTCGATTTCGGCATTTATAATCGAATCGGGGTTGGACGAAATGAATATTTCTTCGTCGTGAATATCTTCGGGACGAACACCCATAACGACTTCGCGCCCGATGTAGTAATCGTCTATAATGCGTTTTGCGCGCGATTCGGGCACAAGAATCTTGTTTGCGCCGAACGTAGCGTAAAGCTTATCGCCCTCTTTTACAAGCTGAGCTTTAAAGAAGTTCATTTGCGGCGAGCCGAGGAACGACGCCACGAACAGATTTTCGGGGTTGTCGTACAGGCACGTAGGGGTATCTATCTGCTGAATGATACCGTCTTTCATAACGACTATGCGAGTACCCATTGTCATAGCCTCGGTTTGGTCGTGCGTTACGTAAATAAACGTAGTTGCAAGCTTGTTGTGAAGCTTTGTTATTTCGGTACGCATCTGTACACGCAGTTTTGCGTCCAAGTTCGAGAGCGGTTCGTCCAAAAGGAATACTTTGGGTTCACGAACTATTGCACGTCCCAATGCAACACGCTGACGCTGACCACCCGAAAGTGCTTTGGGTTTACGCGAGAGTAACGGCGTAATACCGAGAATTGCGGCTGCTTCTTGCACGCGTTTGTCGATTTCCTTGCTGTTCATTTTGCGCAAGCGCAATCCGAAAGCCATGTTGTCGTATACCGTCATGTGCGGATACAATGCGTAGTTTTGGAACACCATCGCAATGTCGCGGTCTTTCGGCTCAACGTCGTTTACAAGCTTGCCGTCTATATACAGCTCGCCTGCCGAAATTTCTTCGAGTCCTGCAACCATGCGCAGTGTAGTCGATTTGCCGCAACCAGAAGGTCCGACGAATACGATAAATTCTTTGTCGTCGATTTCAAGGTTGAAGTCGCTTACCGCTTTAACTCCGCCTTGATAAATCTTGTAAATGTGTCTTAAAGACAAACTTGCCATTTCCTTCCCTCCGTTTTCGGGTTAAGCGACATACAATCCGGTACGGCATCATATTTCCTCGCGGCTTTTACCGCATATAAGTGCCGCGCCGACAGGCGCACGCGCTTTTTCCCGTATTTTAATGACAAATATATTATACTATACGGGGTAAATTTATATCAACTGCATAATGAACAAAAAACGCACGCGCAAATGTATGAAATGCACAAACCGCCCGCATATGCTCCACGCACGGGAATCAAAGCAAACAGCGCGGAATAAACCGAAAAAAAGACGCCTCTGCCATGCGGCAAAAGCGTCTTGATTCCGTTATTTACGGTATTTTAATTCAGTTCGCGCTTTTAAGCTTTGCCTCCAACGTGTTGCCGAGCAGAATACGCTGAGAAGCAAACAGCTCGGCATCGGAAGTATAAACGGTGACCGACGTTGTGATTGCCGAAATAATTTTGTTTACTTCTGTTTTTCCGACGATTTTTTCGAGCATGGTCAGATATTCGTAATCTTCTATACCGTCGCGCACTGCGTTTAAACGGAACGAGCCTACGGGTCCGTCGTAACCGCGGGTTTCGCCGCAGTAAATAAGCTGACCGTCGCCCCACGTATCTTCGCCGAGCGAATTTACTTTATAGTGAGAATCCCAACTGTCGGCAGCCCACTCCCAACTACCCTCGGTGCTTGCGCCCCATTCGTTTACAAGGAAGTACAAATAACCAGTAATTCCGAAATACTTCTGTTGCCAAAACATAATGCGCGGATTAACGCCTTTTTCCTCTATGTTGAGCGAAATGAACGGTGAAACGGGGTCCCAACACGTGTACCACCAAAGCTCGTCACCCTCGTTCCGATATTCCTGCATGCGCTGCTCGAAGCTTTGCACCGCACCGCTCTTATCGGTAAGCATGATAAATTCGAGCAGTTCGTATCCCGGTTTATTCCAATCCGAGGAGTTTTCCCACTCCTCAGCAGATGCGTACAATACGGTTTTGGGACACCATACGTTTATTGAATCGCGCATGTATTCGAGGCAATCCTCACCCGACACAAAGTCCCCCTTGAAAAACGGCGAAACGTGGCGGTAATTATCGCCGAGCACCGACTTTATCGAATTGCCCGCACTGCGGATTCTGTCCCAATCCTCTTTGCCGGCAGGCTCGTCTACAATGTAGAAAAATGCTTTTTCCGCCCATTCGGGGTGTGTTTGTTGCATGGTTTTAATCTTCGGCGCATCCGACGCACTGCGCACGCGGAATCCGCGGACGCGCGGGTTATCAAGATATTTTTCCGCCGCCGCACTCGTATAGTCAACGGGCAAATCGTAAAGGCTTATGCGGTTTTTAAGCATGTAATCGTAATATTTTCCGTACAAATCCGACTGTCCGCACGCCGCCGTTATTCTTCCGTTTTCCAAATCCATAACCACGGTGTTGGAAGTTTCTTCGCTTAAAACGAAGTCCCACACGTGCAAAGTAACCGTGCCGCTTTTAAGTTCGGCGCCGCTTTCGTCTTTAACGGTAACGGTTGCGGTATAATCGCCCGCCGCGGCGTCGGACGGAATCTCGGCCTCGGCAAAAAATATCTGCGAATTATCCTTTTTGACGGTAAAAGCTTCGCCGCCGTACGGAAGCATTGCGTCGGGTATCATCTTATGGTCTGCCGTAAAGTACATAGCCATGTACATTGTTGCGGGAATTACGCTGTCGCCGTTCACGAAATCGGTTACTTCGGCGGTAAGATTTTCGTAGTCTTTATCGGTAGCCGCAAGAATAAACTGACAGTTTTCTATCTCGTTTTTACCTGCATACATGGTGTACGAGGTCTTTTTTGTTGACGTTGTGTCGGTTTGAACCTGCTTATTGAAGCCGTGGTCGAAAAACAGTGCAAACGGCTCTTTTACTTCGGGCTTGACGGAGGGCTTTTTATCGCCGCAACCTATTAACGCAACCGAAAATACGAGAGCAAGCACAAGCGCGCAAATTTTTCGTAATTTCATTTTTTAACTCCTTGTTACTGAATATTTCCGTCGCGACATAAAAGCCGCGAGAACGCATTTAAAAGAAAATATTTACGCCCTGCCGCAAAGCGCGACAAGGCGCAAAACAATTTACTTTAAGCTGCCTATCTGAATACCGCCTATCATCTGCTTTTGGAAAGTAAAGAACAAAATCATGGGCAATATTGTTACAAACACACACATTGCCATAAGCAAATGCGTTGTTTCGGCAAACGCCGTATCCTGAAAGTCGTAATAAAAAGCCAAACCCATTGTAAAGTTCTTCGGACTCTCCAAATAAATCAAGGGTCCCTGAAAGTCCATCCATAAACCTATTACAATGTTAATGCAAATATAAAGGAATATGTTGAAGCACAGCGGGAACATAATTCGGAAAAATATGTGGAACCAATTTGCGCCGTCTATTTTTGCCGCGTTGTCTATTTCTTTGGGTATGGAACGCATAAACTGTATTGCAAGGAATATGTTAAGCGCACCGCCGCCCCAAAACGCGCCTATAAACTGCGACGCGATATTGTCGGTTAAGCCGAATCTGCGGAAAAGAATATACGTAGGCACCATAAGCACCGACGACGGTATCATTACCGTAGACATTATTATAGCGAACACCGGTTTTTTACCGAAGAATTTGATTCGGGCAAGCGGGAATGCGCAGAACAGTGCGGTAAACGGAACAAAGAAACCGTTAATTACGACTATTATAAGCGTATTGCCTATGTTGCGCAGATACTTGCCTACTATCGAAAAGTTCGATATTTTAAACGACGACGTCCAAAAGGTTGCGCCCTCGGCAACCTGAGTTGCCGTCATGAGCGACTTGTTTAACATGTACAAATACGGGAACAGAAAGAATATGCACAGTATAACGGCTATTACATATTTAACGACAAGCATAACCGTACGCTTTTTACGGTTTGCACCGCCCTCTTTGCGAGCGGAAATCAGCAATGTATTTTCGTTTGCAATCGTATTATTCATCACTGTACTTCACCCACTTGTTCGTTTTAAACATGACCGCCGTAAGCGCCGCTATAATCACAAACAGCACCCAACTCATTGCACATGCAAGTTTCTCGTTGTTTACACCCAAATTACCGCCGAACGCCGTAAGATATATTCGTATCGCCACAAAGTACAGCGATTCTTCGGGACCTACGCCGTAGTTTGCGTAAGAGCCGAACACCTGCAATCCGCCTATAAGAGAAGTAAGCAGATTATAAAACAGCATGTTGGTTGTAAGCGGAACGGTTATTGCAAACACCTGACGGAAATATCCCGCGCCGTCCAACGACGCCGATTCGTATAATTCGGGCGATACGTTTTCGAACGCGGCAATCCACATTATAAGACCGCCGCCCAAGCCCCACAAACCCGACACTATAAGCGAAAACATTGCGGTGTTTGCGGAGTCGAAGAACGGGAACAGCGGCAGTCCCATTTTATACAGCCATGTGTTTATTAATCCGTAGCCGCTGACTATTCCCGATGCGTTATACTTAAACACATCTTTCCATATAAGACCCGAAGCAAGCCCCGGGATAAGGCAAGGCAAGTAGCACAACAGACGAATCACCCTTATTCCCTTTATGTTTTTGCGCAGGAAAAGCGCAAGCACGTAAGACAGAACAAGGTTGAGCGTAGTCGAGCATATAACGTAAACAAACGTCTTGCCGAGCGATGACATAAACGGAATAAGCTCGCCGTCGGGCGAAAACAGTTCTTTGTAATTTTCGAGATAAAATACGGTAGCATACGAGCCGTTAAAGTCGGAAAAGCTGTAAAACAGCGACATTATTATCGGATACGCCGTAAATACGGCAATGCCGACTATAACAGGCAGTAAAAACACATACGCCGATACGGTGTCTTTTATGTAAGTTATAGAAAATCGTTTAACGCGTTTCAGCATGTAATTTTACCTATACTTCGCTACTTCGTTTTTCATCTGCTTAGCGCAGGTTGCTATTCTGCTTTTAATCGCTTGCGCGTAATCTTTGTTGCCCGTAAGCTTAACGCCGTTAATCATTGCGGATTGCATCTGAGCCGCAACAACCGAAACGCTCTTTGTGGGTATTTTTGACTTGTAATCGCTCATTACGCTCGCTTTTTCGTAATTATAAACGAAAGCGTCGTGATTGAAGTCGTCGGGTAAAGATATATCGGGATTGCGCCACGTAGCGTTTTCGTCGTCGATAAGCGATTTGAGCACGGGTACGGAATTACCCGTTTTGCCGTAAGCCTGCTGACCTTCGTAGCTCACAATATGCTTCAAGAACAACCACGCTTCGGTTGCATGCGTAACATGCTGATACATTGCGTAGCCCGAACATCCGGCGCCTACCGCATAATTTTCTTCGGTATCGAGAATCGGCATGGGAACAACGCCTATCGTGTCGCTCATTTTTTCGCCGTTCGCGCCCGAATCGAGAAGGTCGGTAAGGATTGCACGGGTTTCTATTACAAACGGAGCTTTGTATTTTGTGAAATACGCGCCGCTCGTCTGATCGCCCGGCAAAGGCGTGTAGTTGTTTATAACAGCCTTTTTAACCCAATCTATCGCTTTATACGATTGTTCGCTGTCGAATATGATTTCACCGTTTTGGTTTGCAACGTCCGCACCGAACATGCGGTAAACGCCGTAAGCCATAGAACCCCATCCCCAGTTGCAGTCAAGCACCTGACCTGCGCCGGTGTTATCGCCGTAAGGAGTCGTAAACGCATTCGACGCCATAGTGCCGTGCAATTTGTACATAATATCATCGAGTTCTTCTGCGGTAAGAGCAACGCCCGTATCTATATCGCCCACGTCAACCTTGCACTTATCGAGCAACCATTTGTTGTAAAACATAACAAACTGATTGTAGTCGCGAGGCATCATATACATTCTGTCGCCGAGCTTGCAGTCGCGCACCATGGAATCAACCAAAGCGTCGGTTGTAAAACTGTCGTCGACCAAATCGATATAATCTATGGGGGCTATCATTTCCATGTTTACAAGCGCAGGTATACTCTCGTTTGCAAGCCAGAAAACGTCAGCCATTTCTTCGTATTTTTGCGAATCGATTGCGGCATTGTGTCTTTTTTTAACCGTATCTATGTAAGAGTCGGCAACAAATTCATCTAAAACAACTTCGATTTTAGGATATTTTTCTTTAAAGCTGTTTATAAACGCGGTAGTCGCGGCTTGCTCGGTAGACTTGCTTTCGGCATAAATAACAAGCTTGCCCTCGAAAGTCTCGTCCGCATCGAAATCTATGCGGTCGATTATCTTCTGCATTTCGGCGTCTATATCAAGCCTGTCGCGCAAGAAACCGCAACCCGCAAACGATAGCGACGCAAACAGCATTACCGCACTTAGCAGTAAGCCGATAAATTTAAATCTTTTCATATTATTGTTCTTTTACTCCTTTCTTTCTACGGACGAGAATAAACGTCGCCGCAGCCGCAAGCAACACCGCCGCAAGCGAAGTAGCCGAGACCGCCGTTACGGCAGAACCGCAACCTTTTTTGCCGTCGGACGACGAGCCGTTTTGCGAAACCGCCGAAAATTCAACCGTGTAGTCTTCGGTCATGAATTTATAAGGCATTCCTATTGCGTATTTGTTGCCGTCGAGCTTTTGCGTTACAACCTCGGTCCCGTTAATCGTGGCTTTAAGGCTGTATCCATCGGCAAGCTTAACGTCGGCAACGGCAAATCCGTTTTTCGATTCGATACTGCTTACAGTAACGTGCTTGTCGCCGCTTTTAACGGTTGCGGTTGCATTGCCCAT
The DNA here is from genome assembly GCA_947086925.1 of uncultured Clostridia bacterium. GTDB lineage: Bacteria > Bacillota > Clostridia > Christensenellales > Pumilibacteraceae > Pumilibacter. Next base: position 52,582 of record CAMUAL010000002.1, on the reverse strand, counting down.
ATCTTGCGAAAGCTTTACTTTTACGTCCAACGCGCACTCGGCAAGAACGGTAAAGTAAGCTCTGCCGGAAGGAAAGTCACTGCGCTTGCATTCCATTTCTACAAATTTTCTTCCGTTAATTTCGGCATAAGATTCGGTTTCGCCTATGTATACGTCAAACGTAACCGCACTGTCGCGCTCCAAAATCGCTTTAAGTTCGTTGCAGAAAGCAAGTTCCAATGAAGTATCGGTATCTACCCAAACCGTGCGAGGCGACGCGTCGCGCGAATACGTACCCGTATTGCGCACCTTGCCTATCTGATTTTTGTGAGCATCGCTCTGCGCGTTGATGTTCAGCCAAAATTCTAGCATTGCCATGTAGCCCGTGTTGTTGTAAGGGCTGAGATTGCCGTATTTATCGGCGACAATGGGATATAAACTGCTGCTGAGCTGAGCTATTGAAAGCGAATTGTAAAGTCCTAAGCTTATGCACGATTCGCCGTAAAAATTATTTACGTCGCCGAAATCGAGCGAAATGCTGAAAGGCTTACTGACGTCGATTCCGTTATAGTTCACCGAACAGTCGCGCGTACTTAACGCAAAGCTTGCGGTTCCGTCGGTTTCGTCTACTTCCACGGGATTAACGCAACTTAACCCTATTATCTTTTTGTCTTCGAGCTCGTTGTTATTGTAATACACGTCGGCAGTGTCGCGGTGCCAACCGAATGCGTCCGCTCCGCCGTATTCGCCGAGAGCGGTAGTTTCGCCGAGCTTACCGTAAATCGTAACGTCGCCCGTTACCGCACCGAAGTCGTATTCGTTTTTAAATTCGGGGTCGGTATACCATGTTAATGTATACATTTCATCGGCAAAAGTGCCCTCTCTTACGTCGCAATGGAACTCGGAGAACGGCAGTTTTTCGGCTTTACCGCCGCTCTCTACCGTGCGCGTTCTTGTTTCGTAAGCAAATACGTTATACGTTACAATGTATCCCCCGCCGCTTGTTTCGTCGGCAAACGCCACTGCGGAGGTTGCGCAAACCGTAAGCGCGGCAAACAGCGCAACGAGTAATATTTTTACCCTTTTCATATTTTTATCCTCTTAAAATATTACGCCGCTTTTGTTCCGTCTACATTGTAAGGGCAGGTTGCGCCGAAAGTCCATGTTGTGCAATCGTTTCCGAACACCAAACGAGTTCTCGATTCTATTATAATAATGTCATTTCCCTCACTGTCTTTTCCGGGAACTTCAAACTCTTTCGTATGCTCGGGGTTTGTGCTGAGTGCAACAAATACATCGTATATCGACGGATTTCCGTAATTTTGCGTTTGATTCAACGCATAAGCGTATCCGCCCTTAGCCGATATATTGCCGCCGTTATTCCACATGCTGTCGAGCATATTTTCGGCAAGATATTGTTCGCCCATATAGTATACGTTAATCTTCCTTGACTTGGCTGCATCGCCGTAAGCTATATCGAGCACCTGAGATTCGAACACGGTGTTAAACGCGCCGAAATTGGTTTCTACGCCGAGTTTCTTGATAAGCGCGATTTCATCTGCGTTTGCGCCTGCTTTGGGCTGTCCGCCGGGAAGCTTACTCATACCGGTAACGGTACCGCTCACGGCATAGAAGTTTTGCCAAGGCATATAAAGATTCTTTAAGTTAAAGCTACCCGTAAACTGGTCGTGCCACTGAGTACCGCCCGACATATCGGACTGTTTCCAACTTGCGGGCAATTTAAGCGTTTCGAAAGCGCAGAACTGGAAAGCCGAATGCGCAATGGTAGAAATGGAATCGGGCAAAATCAAAGTTTCTATGGGATTATACTGAAAAGCTTTTTGTCCGATGGTTGAGATTTTGCAGTCGGGAGAGAAAGTAACTTCGGTGAGTTTGTTGGTGTAATGCGAAACTTGTATGTCTCCTGCCCAAAAATGGTTCGAAACGTCTTCATCGCCGTAGAACGCTTCGTCGCCTATTCCGACTACGTTTGCGCCGATATGCACGCTCTCGATAGTCAATACGCCTTTAAAAGCTTTGTGCTGCACGGTTGTAACCGCATCGCCGGTATTAACCGATGTTACGGTTTTGCCTGCGGGAATTACAAACGGGTGATCGCCGTCCGATATACCGGGAGTATTGCTGTTTCCGGGACCGCAACCGAGGTTCGTTACGCGAACCCAGCCCTCTGCTTGTTCGCCGTCTTTGTCTATATACGAAACGTATGCGTAGCGGGGAATCGCCAACGCGCCGCTTACAAATCCGTCGCCTACTCCGAGAGCGGCAGTCTGAAATTCGTTTGTCGGAACCAAAACGCCGTCGGATACCGTATCGCCGTAAATTATGTCTTTGCTGCAAACGTCGATTTCAACCGTTTCGCTGTACGACGTGCCTGCTACGCTTACAGTAAGCGTAACGGTTTCGCCCAAATAGTTGCTATCGCCGTCCGACGCCGAAGCAGACACAGCGGTATCTACGGCGGTAAATTCTATGTCCGCGCCGGCAGACGTTTGTTCCGCGGTAACCCTAACCGCCGCGGGATTACTGCTTGTTACTTCAACGTCGCCTTCCAAATCTTTAACGGCAACGGAAAATTCGTGGCTTTCGCCAGGCGCCGCCGACATAACGGTATCGGTGATATATATACCTCTGTCTTTGACCGTTACGGTTATAACGGCTTCTTCTTCGCCTATTTTGGCGGTTATGGTAGCTCTGCCCTCTTTGCGTCCTTCTATTGTTGTGGTAGCCTCGCCGTCGGAGTTTACCGCAACCGAAGTCTGCCCCGTTTTAACTCTCGCAATAGCGGCGCTCGACGACGAAAACGCAACTTTTCCGTCGGGATTACCCGTTACCGACACCGTTAAACGCGCCTCGGTACCCGTCGTCATACTAAGCGAGGTATTCGCAAAGTTAATTGTCACTTTGCCGTTGCTCGGTTTATTGCTATCCGAGGGAGTTTTGTCTCCGCATGCGGCAAATGCAAAGGTCATGAACACCGCAAGACACATTGCTATTAACGTCTTAAAAATTTTCTTCATATATCTTCTCCTATATAGATTAACAAATTTACTTACAGTTTACATTTGTGACACGTGTATGCAATAAAACGAACTGCATACGCGCGTGCGGTTGACGATTTGTGATTCTTCCTCCTAAATAAATTGTGACGCCTTAATTATATTCACCTTTCGCTATGCGAAAGAGAAATATCGCGTTTGCGTTTTTTGCGCACAATAGCCGCGCCTGCCGAAAGAGCAAGCAAACTCATGCCCGCTGCGGGTATTGCCGCATTTGCCGACGAACCGCAACCAGATTTTCCCGTTACAGTAACGGTGCGCGTTGCCGTTGCCGTCTTGCCCTCGGAATTTGTTACCGAATAAGTAAGCGTGTACGTACCTGCTTTTTTCGTATCAACCTTGCCTTGCACGGTTATTCCGCTTGTTACATCGCCGTCGATTTCGCACTGTGCCGTAACACCCGCAAGTGCGTTAAACGAGTCGCCTTTTTTAATCTCGGTGCTTTTTTCAACCGAGATTACGGGAACGGTTGTTGCGGGGTCGGCTTTGTAAAGCGTAAACTCGTCGAACGGCGTTTGTTCGCCGCGCATGTAGGTTGCTATGGTAAGCTTACCGCGGCTTACCTGCACGTTTGTTATCATGCCCTCGCCCCTGCGCCCTACGTTTGTATTTATTTCGTCGTCGCAATAATCGTAGATTGATTCACGGTAATGCGCTATATGCGGAAATTCTTCGCGCAGTTGCTCGTCGGTGGCAAGCACGACATCTTCTACGGGTACCGACGAACTTACTTCGCCGCCCGTTACGGTTTTATCCGCAATATTTGCTCTGAAACATTTGTTGCCGGTAGACGAACCGAGCGTTACGTATAAAATACCGTCCGCCATAACCGCGCTGTCGCCTTCGGTATCGAGCGGAGTCAATCCGTCGGTTCCGCCCATTATTTTGGAACGCGTATAAACATGTTCGTGCGCCATAAGCACCATATCCACGCCGTGCTTTACGAATATAGGAGCAAGTTGCTGTTTGCGGCGCACCGCATCCTGCTCTAACCCCATGCGGTTCACTCCGAATATCGAATGGTGCATCATTGCAACGGTCCATGCAATGCGGTTGCCGTATAAATTCTTTGCCTGAGTAATAGCATCTTGCATAAAATAATCGTGTTCGGAGTACGAGGTGCTGTTGCTGTTAAGCACCAAAAACAGCACGTTGCCCGCAACATACCAAAAGTCCGCCGCCTGATCGCCGCCGCTGGCAGTAACGCCGAATTGCGACTGATTCGGATTATTGTGGTGGTCGGACCAATTCTGCTTCGAATATTCGTGATTGCCGAGCACGCTCACCATAGGATTATTGCTTGTATACTTTGTGCCGTAAAACACCTGATACTGCAACTCGCTTTCGCGCGTGGTTACTATATTCGAGTCCCAACTTTCAACCTCGTCGCCCATGTGAATTATAAACGAGGGGTCGAACCGAGTAGACGCAATGTTAAGAGTGTTTTCCCACGAACCGTAATCTTCGGTCAAAAGAGTATTTGCGTAGCTGCCGTCCGCCGCCGTTCCGCCGTTTGTGCCGAGTTGCGCGTCGCCGAGAACAACGAAGTTGAAATTCTCGCCGTCCGAAAGCGTGGTAAACTCGTAGGTGTCCGAATAGGTATCGTAATCGCCCACTCTGTAAATGTATCTTGTGTTGGGTTTGAGATTTTTTGCTACCGCGCGGTAACATCTGTAATTTTCGGTCGTAAGTTGCGACTTCTTGAACGTAACTTCCGTTTCTACGCTTGTGTCGATTTTATCGTAAGGAAATTCTGCTGGAATATCGCCGCTCCACTCTACGATTTCAAGGTATTGTTCTTCTTCGGTGGTGCGCTCCGACGCCATCCAGTTGAAATTCATCTGCGTTTCGTCCGCTCCGACGAAAGCGGTTACCGTAAGATAAGTGTTGGAATATTCGTTAATGTCTACGTTGTATGCAAACACACTAAAAAAAGACGGAACGACTATCGCCAATGCGGCAAGTATTGCTACCGTTGCCGCCATAAGCGTTTTGCGCGCGCGTCTTTTGGGTTTCGTTACTGTAAAATTCATCATATTCCCTCCTACTGAACTTCGCATAAGCAAAGACTTCATTTCTCATGTATCTGCCTGCAAAGTTGCACAAAAAGTAAGCCTTTTCGACGCGGCCGACTTAACCCGCCGAGTCGGTAGTTGCCGGCTTCCTGCCCTTATTAAGGGGAGGGTTCGAACCGCACATGCGGTACAACAGATAAAATGGGTAGTTTACCGAATAATGTACTTGACGTACACGAGTAACTCATACCATATTTACTCTACCACACATTTACACGTTTGTCAATAACTTTTAAAAAAATTATTGATGTTTTTTATATAAAATCGTGAGTTTTACTGCACAAAAACAACAAAAAACAAAACCCGCGGAGTGCGTTTACTCCGTGGGTTTTGTTTTTAATTTGTGATTTTACCTGTTTTTGTTTGGTTTTATTTGGTTTCCGCAGGCGGTTTCGAACCGCTCTGATTTTACTTCTTTTTAAGCTCGCCGAGTATATCGAGCAAGGTTTGCTGTTGAATTTGCTGATTGCGTTCGCGGTCGAGCATGTAAGCCGTGCAATCGGCGGCAAACTTAACAATATAATACACAAGCACGCCCGCAACCGAAGCTCCCGCCGAAATTACGGGATACAGCCAATAAAAGCCCTGCGGAATAAACGATACGATTATTCCGGCAATATTTCCGCCCAATAACACCACAAGCGGCAAAAGCACGCTGAGCTTATTAAGCAACCAACCGAGCGCTTTAATAATTGTGAACTTTGTTCTGAGTTCGCGGTAGCACTCGCTGCTCATAGACTCGAACAGAATTTCCTGCTGACGGATTCTAAGTAATTGAGCGCGCTTGTCAAGCTCGTAGCAGTGCGACAGATACCACATTAAAAGGAATCCTATGCCTATTGCGCCGAGTCCCGCCGCAAACACTATTAACCCCTGTTGCCAACCCGCGCGGATAAACATTACCGTTGCAACCGCCAAAACGATTGCCGCAACAAGTATGGTATAGCTAACTCTGTGCATTACGTACTTAAACGCATTGAAAAAGCGAACCGCACCCGTATTTTCGGAAGTCGCAACGTCCAAATTCGTTTTGGGGCGACGGTCGCGGCTTAGCGCAACTTCGGGACTTGTTATCTGTATACGCTCGTCGTCGATTGTTTGATGAGCTTCGGCATGTATTTTTTCGCGCACGCGCTCCTCTCTGCTTACCCGTTCTTCCTTTTCTTCGGCGGGTTTTGCGGCGGCTGTCTTTTTATCGCTCATTGTGTTCTCCTGCTCCGTGTCGGAATTGTTCTTTTCATCGGCATGTGCCGTTGTATCGTTTTGCTTTTCAACCGAATCTTTTACCGTTTTAACCGATTCGCTTTCGGGCGGCGGTTCGGCTTTGCTTTGCGCGCTTACTTCGGCAGGCGGCTCGTTTAAAACCGTTTCTTCCGCCTCGCTCACGCTTTTCGACTCGTTTATTCCCGACTTGACGTCGTCCGGTTTTTCGGGTTCTCCGTGAACTATCTTTGCTATAAGAGGCGCAACGCTGTCGTCCGATTCGTCAAGAGCTTCGTCGCTGTCCGATACCTTACGCAAGCCTTCCATGGCTTTTTGAAGTTCTTCGCCGCTTCGAATCAGTTCTTCCGACGCTTTGTAATCCTCGCCCGAATCGTCCACGCCTGCGGCAATCGCCTGTTTTTTTCTGCGCTGTTCTTTCTTCTTTACTCCCGACAACACCTTTTTATCGGTTTCCGTTGCGTTTAAAAGCGTGTCGAGCTGTTTTGGGTCGAGTGTTTTAACGCGCTCGTTTTCTTTGCGCGATTCTATTTCGAGTTTAAGCTGTAACAGCTCCTCGCCCGACACCCCGTCTAAATCGAAGTCGGTTTCTTTTACTTCGTCAAGGTCGAGAGTGAGCGCAACGTCTTTAATCGGTTTGTCCGCATCGGGCGATAATCCCATGCGTTCCAAATAACCGTCATGACAGAATTTGCATACTTTCATAACCGTACCGTTTTCTTCGAGTCTGTAACTGTCATCCGCAAAACCGCATAATTCGCATACGCCTTTTGCCGCCACGCGCACCACCTCCTTTTTTTATTGGGGCTAAGAAATACAAAGCTATTATACAACATTATATTTGCACAGTCAAATAAAATATACTTTTTTATTTTCAATCATTATTTCGCTTGTATCCGTATTAAAAGTACTTTATATATAATATATGTTTTAATTATGTTTAAATTCAAAAAATATGTCAAATTGCTTGCATAAATATTCATATCAATGTATAATTATTTATGTATTTTCTTTTACGGAGGACTCCATGATAAAGGCGGCAATAATCGGCGCAAACGGTTACACGGGCTTCGAGCTTATGAAACTTATTTACAATCACCCGCATTTAACGCTTACTACGGCGGCGTCGCGCTCTAATTCGGGAATTAAGGTGAGCGACCTTTACCCCGCGCTCGGGTTTGCGTATCCCGATTTGAAATTCACCGAACCCGACCCCGAAACGATTTCGAAAAACGCCGATGTGGTTTTTACCGCACTTCCCCATGCGGCAAGCGCGGCAATGTGCGCAACGCTTGCGGCAAACGGCGTGAAAGTAATCGATTTATCGGCGGATTTCCGCTATACCGATATTAAGCTGTACGAAGACACGTACAAAGTCACGCATCCTTGCCCCGAGCTTAACAAACAGGCGGTGTACGGACTGTGCGAAATCAACCGCGACAAAATCAAAACCGCGCAAATAATCGGAAACCCCGGTTGCTACACCACATGCTCTATCCTTCCGCTTTATCCGCTTGTTAAGTGCGGATTGATAAACAGCCGCGGTATAATAATAGACGCGGCGAGCGGCATTACGGGTGCGGGCAGAAAAGAGAGTATCGACTACAACTTCTGCGAAACGGACGAAAATTACAAGGCATACGGCGTGACAACTCACCGCCATACAACCGAGATAGAAGAACAACTGAGCATAGGAAGCGAAAAAGCGGTTATTAGCTTTACTCCGCACCTATTGCCCGTAAAGCGCGGAATACTCGCAACGATTTACGCGGATTCGGTAAAGGGGGTAACCGCCGCCGACATAGACAAAGCGTACGGCATGTACAAAGGCGAAAAATTTGCGATGGCACTCGGCGAAGGCAAACTTCCCGAAATAAAGTGGGTGGCGCAAAGCAACGTGTGCGCATTCGGCTATAAAATCGACGGTAAAAACAACAGACTGATAATCGTGTCGGCAATCGACAACCTTATTAAAGGCGCGTCGGGTCAGGCAATTCAGAACTGCAACATAATGTTCGGACTTCCCGAACACGAGGGATTGCCGCTTATAGGCAATCATTTATAAGAGGAACTTGAAGCATGACTGAAAATTTACAAAATGAGTTAATCGAGCGCGCAAAGATATTAACCGAAGCACTACCGTATATTTCGCGCTACCGAGGCAAAATAATGGTTATTAAGTACGGCGGCAACGCAATGAACGACCCCGATATAATACGCACCATTATGCAGGACGTAGCCACTCTTAAAATAGCGGGCGTTCACCCCGTGCTTGTTCACGGCGGCGGTCCCGAAATAAACACTCTGCTTAAAAGGCTTAACATACAGTCGCATTTCGAAAACGGACTGCGGGTAACCGATAAAGCGGCTATGGAAGTTGTGCAAATGGCGCTTATGAAACTTAACAAAAATCTTACCGCGGCACTCGGAACTCTCAACGTAAAGGCAATCGGACTGTGCGGTCAGGATAACGCACTTATAGGCGTAAAAAAATACACGGACGAAAGCGGCACCGATTACGGCTATGTGGGCAGAATCACTTCTATTAACACCGAAGTTCTCGAAACTCTTATAAAAAAAGACTTTATTCCCGTTATAGCAACCGTGGGCGTAGACGACAACGGCAAAGCGTATAACGTAAACGCCGACACTGCGGCGGGCGCAATAGGCGGCTCGATTCATGCCGAAAAACTGCTTTATCTTACCGATATAGACGGCGTGCGCACCGATGCGAAAGACCCCTCGTCGCTCATTGCGGAAATCACCGTTTCGGAATTGAGAGCAATGATTAAAGACGGAAGTATAAACGGCGGCATGGTTCCGAAAGCGTTATCTTGCATAGACGCAATCGACAGCGGCATGAAAAACGTACTGATATTAAACGGAACAATCCCCCACTCGATACTGTTGGAGCTTTTTACGGACTCCGGTGTGGGCACAATGGTAACAGCCGACAGGCAATGAGGAAAATCGAAATGGACTTTAAAGAGATAAAAGAAATCGACGCAAAGTATTACATGACTACTTTCAACCGTCAAAATATTTGTTTTACGCACGGCTCGGGCAGTAAGCTTTACGACATTACGGGCAACGAATACATCGATATGGGCGGCGGCATTGCCGTAAACGCGCTCGGACACGACAATCCCGAACTTACCGCCGCGATTTGCGAACAGGCTCACAAGCTTATACACGTATCGAATCTTTATTACAGCGAGCCGCAGGCAAAGCTTATAGAAAACCTGTTAGACGGCACGATTTTCGAGCGCGTATTTTTGTGCAACAGCGGTGCCGAGGCAAACGAGGGCGCGATTAAGCTTATAAGAAAGCACTTTTACAACAAGGGCGAAAACCGCCCCAAAATAATAACGGCGAAAGGTTCGTTTCACGGACGCACTCTTGCCACGGTTACGGCAACGGGTCAGGATAAATATTCCCGCCCCTACGCTCCGTTGCCCGAAGGCTTTGTTCACGTTAAATACAACGACTTCAACGAACTGCGCGACGCTTGCGACAACGGTACGGCGGCTATAATTCTCGAAGTTATACAAGGCGAAAGCGGCGTGCTTCCCGCCGATTACGATTACATTGTAAATGCTTACGCACTTGCCAAAAGCCGCGGAATATTGTTCGTAATAGACGAAGTGCAAACGGGCATGGGACGCACGGGAAAAATGTTCGGATTCGAGCATTACGGAATACAGCCCGACATTATAACAGTTGCAAAAGGTTTGGGCGGCGGAGTTCCAATAGGCGCGGTGCTTGCCCGCGGCGATGCGGCAACCGCTTTTGCGCCCGGCGACCACGGCACGACATTCGGAGGAAATCCGCTTGCATGCGCCGCCGCAAACGTGGTTGTAAGCAAACTTAAAAACGGTCTTTTAAACGATGTTGCCAAAAAAGGCGAATATCTTTTGGGCAAGCTGAATAAGCTTAAAAAATTCAACTTTGTGCGCGACGTTCGCGGCAAAGGACTACTGCTCGGCGTCAATCTTACCGAAAAGGTGCATAACACCGAAATCGTGGGTAAAATGGCGGCAAACGGCGTAATAATAATTACGGCGGGCAACAACACTCTGCGGTTCGCCCCCGCCTACACCATAACAAAAGAGGAAATCGACACGGCAACCGACAAGCTTATGGATTTATTCGCACGCACCAACGTGTAAGCCAAAGTTGCGAAACGCAAAAACAGCGGGTATTTCGGGGGTTCCCGCACCCCGACAAACAAAAAATAAAAATCGGAGAAAATCGAAAATGGATATAAGCTCTTACAAACCTACGGGAAAAATAACAAACAAACACATGCTCACTTTGCGCGACTACACCACGGAAGAAATTTACGAAATATTGCACGCCGCAATCATGCTGAAACAGAAACAGCATGCGGGCAAAAAGCACAACTATCTTAAAGGCAAAACGCTTGCTATGATTTTCAGTAAATCGAGCACGCGCACGCGCGTATCGTTTGAACAAGGTATAAAACAGCTCGGCGGCTCTGCGCTTGTACTTCAACAAGGAGATATTCAATTAGGGCGCGGTGAAACCATACACGACACCGCGCTTGTGCTCAACCGCTACGGTATCGACGGAATAATGATTCGCACGTTCAAGCAGTCGGACGTAGATGAGCTTGCCAAATACAGCGCCTGCCCCGTTATTAACGGACTTACCGACGATTACCACCCCTGTCAGGTTCTTGCCGACCTTATGACGGTTTACGAGCAGTTCGGCAAACTCGAAGGTCTTAAAATGGCTTACTTCGGCGACGGAAACAACATGGCGCACTCTCTTATGCTCGGCGGAGCAAAAGCCGGCATGGAAGTGGTTTGCTGTTGTCCCGAGGGCTACACTCCGAGCGAGGAAGTGGTTGCCGAGGCGCAAAAGTACGGCAAAGTAAGCGTTACCGACAGCGTTGACGAAGCGATAAAAGACTGCAACGTCATTTACACCGACGTATTCTTTTCCATGGGGCAGGAAAAAAGCAAGGATAAGCTTAAAGCTCTTATGCCATATCAGGTAAACGAAGCTCTTATGGCAAAAGCCGCGCGTAACGCCGTGTTTATGCACTGTCTGCCCGCTCACCGCGGCGAAGAAGTTACCGAAGGCGTAATAGACGGCGCGCAGAGTATTGTGTTCGAAGAAGCGGAAAACCGCCTGCACGCACAAAAGGCCGTTATGTATTTACTTATGAAAAACAAGTAATTCTTTTAACGGATTACGTGCGATATTAAAACGGATAACGAAAAAATATGATTACCATAAGAAAAGCAGAACCGAAAGACGCGCCTTTTATAAACGAAGTTACGCGTCGTGCATTCAAACTTTATGCCGACGAACTCGGACCCGGCAGTCATGTAAAGGCACTTGAAGAACCCGACGAAGTCGTACTTAAAGACATAGCCGAAAATTACGTAATAGTTGCCGACGACGAAAACGGCAAAACGCAAGGCAGCGTGCGCATTAAAGGCATAAGCCGCGACCTTGCCTACCTTTACCGTTTCGGCGTAAATCCCAAAGTGCGCAACGGCGGCGTGGGAAGCGGACTTCTGCAAGCGGCGATAGATTACTGCATAAGCAAGGGTTATGCGGCAATCGCCCTGCATACCAATGCAAAATATTACAATCTTGCCCGCTACTATTACGGTAAACGGTTTTACGTTCACTCGACTTCCACCGAAAAAGGCTACATACGCGCGCTGTTCGTAAAAGAGCTTGACGCACGCAAGTTCGACATCTCTCCTGCGTATAAGGAATAGCAATAATAATTCTAACGGCAAAAAGTATTACGGCAACAAAAAAAGACGTTACACGGTTTATGTAACGTCTTTTATACTTGTTTTACAGAGTGTCGTCCAAACTCAATCCGAACGAATCGACGAAATTATCCAAAAAGTAATTTACCGATTGAACATTGTATGATTTGAGAGTGTTCAAAGTAGATTCTTTTGCCGCTTTAAACTCGTTATTTCCCGCGGCGAGTTCTTCGTTGCATTTGATAAGAGCCGCTATTTTGTCGGCATATTTTACGTAGTCGCTTTCCGGCTCGGCGGGCGAAGAAACAAGATTTTCGTACGCGCCTTTGAGTTCGTCGGGTAAAAACGATACAAGCTTGCTTTCGGCTTTGCTCTCCAACTTTTTGTACGCGTTTCTTATTCCGTCGTCGTAATACTTTACGGGTGTAGGCAAATCGCCCGTAAAAACTTCCGCAGATTCGTGATACAGCGCAATAACAGCCGCACGGTCGGCATTAAGCTTGCCGCCGTAAAATTCGTTTTCGATTACACAAAGCGCGTGCGCCACAAGCGAAGTTATATAGCTGTGTTCCGCCACGTTTTCGCGACGGGTGTTGCGCATAAGGCTCCATCTGTCGATATACCTTAGCCGCGCTATAAGCGAAAAAAATTTTTCGCTCATTGCTCGTTTGCCGCTTTTTTTACTTTTGCAAGAGTTTTCTTTGCTACCGCAACTACGTTATCTACGTTAAAACCGTAAATTTCAAATAGTTTTTCGGCGGGCGCACTGCTTCCGAAAGTATCGAGACACACATAGCCGCCGTCAAGACCGACGTATTTGCCCCAAGGCGCGCTCGACGCAGCCTCGATAGCAACTCGCGCACGGCACTTTACGGGAAGCACCGAATCGCGGTACTTCTGAGTTTGCTTTTCGAACAGCTCCATGCACGGAACGCTTACCACGCGTACGTTTTCGCCTATCGCGGCTTTTGCTTTAAGCGCAAGTTCCACTTCGCTGCCGCTTGCCATGAGTATAAGCTCGGGGATTTCGCTCGCACTGTCGGATACTATGTAAGCACCGAACAGCGCGTCTTCGCCGCTTCCCTTCACCGGCGCAAGGTTCTGACGCGAGCAAACAATGCAGGTTGGACCGTTGCCCGTAATTGCGCTTACGTAAGCCGCGGCGGTTTCACGCGCGTCGGCGGGACGGAACACTTTGAGTCCCGGAACGGTGCGAAGTCCCGCAAGATGCTCTATCGGCTGGTGCGTAGGTCCGTCTTCGCCCACGCCTATGGAGTCGTGAGTAAGTACGTAAGTTACGTTAAGTTTCATAATAGCCGACATACGCATTGCGTTTTTCATGTAATCGGAGAACACAAAGAAAGTTCCGCAATACACGTTGAATCCGCCGTGAAGCGTTAATCCGTTGCAAATCGCCGCCATGGCATGCTCGCGGATTCCGAAGTGAAGATTGCGTCCCGTAGGGCTTTCTGCGCTGTAATCGCCTGCGCCTTTAATATACGTTTTGTTGCTGGGTCCCAAATCGGCACTGCCGCCCACCAAGTTAGGCATAAGTTCGGCAAGCTTGTTTAAGCACACGCCCGAGCTGTTGCGGGTTGCGTCGGGTTTGTTTGTTGCAAGCGAATACAAAACTTCGAGTTCTTCGTCGCTCGGAGCTTTGCCCTTTATAAATTTATTGAAAAGCTCGTAGTCCTCGGGATAAGCCGATTTGTAAGCCTTAACAACCTTGTTCCACTCGCCCTCCGCCTTATTCAAGTTGTCGATTATCTCGGCGTAATGTTTGGTAACGTCGGCGGGAACTTCGAACGGCTTAGCGGAATATCCGAGAGCTTTCTTTGTTTCCTTTACTGCGTCCGCACCCAAAGGAGCACCGTGACAGTCCGCGCTTCCCGCCTTAGGACTGCCGTAGCCTATCGTAGTTTTAACTACTATAAGGCTCGGACGCGTTTTATCTGCCTTTGCCAAAGTTATTGCCGCGTCGATTGCGTCTATATCCTCGCCGTCGGGAACGGTAAGCACCTGCCAACCCTGCGCCTCGTGACGGCGCGCCACGTCGTCGCGGAAAGTAATGTTGATATTGCCCTCTATGGAAATATCGTTGCTGTCATACAAAACTATCAGCTTACCGAGTTTCCATGTGCCCGCAAGCGACGCCGCTTCGTACTCGATTCCCTCCTCCATGCAACCGTCGCCGCAAAGTGCGAATGTGTAATGGTCTACAAGATTGAACCCGTCTTTATTAAAGCGAGCGGCAAGCATACTTTCGGCAAGGGCGAATCCAACCGCATTTGCCACGCCCTGACCCAATGGACCGGTAGAAGTTTCCACTCCGGGAGTTCTGTCGTATTCGGGGTGCCCGGGAGTACGACTGCCGAGCTGACGGAAACTCATCAAGTCCTCTTTGGTAAGTCCGTAACCCAATAAATGCAACATGCTGTAAAGCAGTGCCGACCCGTGACCCGCGCTGAGTATAAATCTGTCGCGGTTGAAAAACGACGGATTTTTCGGGCAATGATTCATCTGACGGGTGAACAGCGTGTACGCCGTGGGAGCCGCGCCGAGCGGAAGTCCGGGATGTCCGCTGTTTGCCTTTTGTATTGCCTCTATGGCAAGCACTCTTGCGGCATTGATTGCATTCTGCGTGGTCTTATTCATTTAAATTTCTCCTTGTTATGTCATTTATACGACTTTTTATTAAAGTCGGTATCAGACTGTTACAGTATAGCATTTTTCGCGCTTTTTTGGCAAGAAAACTTCCGCGCTTTTTATAAAAAGCTTATCAAAAACTTTTAATATCCGCCGTTTGACGTTTATCGGCACTCATCGAAAAACATTCTCTTTATATTTAACGATATTTTACGCCGTGCGGGAATCACTTTAAAGTCTGCAATGCTTTTACGAATCCCAGCGCGTCGCGTGTGTAAAAGTCGGCGCCTATCTCACGCGCGATTTCCGCATTAAGCACCGCCCCGCCTACGAATACGGGACACGGGCAGTTGTCGTCACGCAACGTCTTTATAGTCTGCGCCATACTTTTAACGGTGGTTGTCATGAGTGCCGACAACCCCACCGCAATGGGTTTATACTTGCGCACGGCGTCTGTCACCGCGCTTGCGGGCACGTCTTTTCCCAAATCAACTACGCTATAACCGTAAGATTCCGAAACCACCTTGACTATGTTTTTGCCTATATCGTGAACGTCGCCTTTTACCGTCGCAAGCACCACGGTGCCGAGCTCCGCCGTTACCTTGGGCAATTTATCGCGCAACGCCGAAAAAGCCGTTTTAGCCGCTTCTGCGGACGAAATAAGCTGAGGCAAAAATATTTTTCCGCTGTCGTACAGATTCCCCACTTCGGTAAGCGCGGCTATAAGCACATCGTTTATAACCGTCATGGGGTCGGACTTTTCAAGCTCCGACTCGCACAAACTCTCCGCTTTGTTTTTAAGTCCTTTTACTACGCAGTCGTACAGCGTTTGCACTTCTACCGCTCCCGATTCTTTTTTTGCGTAAACTTGCGTCGTCGCACCGATTTGCGGCGAAAAATCTTTGTAAGTTTCTATATAGTCCGCAGAACCCTTGTCGGAGGCGTTAAGCACTTTAAACGCTTTTACAGCACCCGTCATTTCGGAGTCGAGCGGATTCATAATCGGCATATCGAGTCCGCAAGTCATTGCCATAGTCAGAAAAGTTTTGTTTAAAAGAGGGCGATTCGGAAGTCCGAACGATACGTTCGATACGCCCAACGCGGTTTTTACCCCCAAGGCTTTCACAAGGCGCAAAGCCTCCGTCGTTTCACACACAAGCTTTTGCTCGGCAGACGCGGTAAGCGCCAAAGTATCTATCATTATTTTATGACGCGGTATTCCGTAGCTTTCGGCACGCTCGACGATTCTCTTTGCGATTGAATAACGCTCTTTTGCGGTTTTGGGCACGCCGTTGCCGTCCATTGTAAGCCCGAGAACAACCGCGCCGTACTTTTTGGCTATGGGGAATATTCTGTCCATAACCTCCGCCTCGCCGTTTACGCTGTTTATAAGCGGAATCCCGTTATACGCCCTGACACCGCGCTCTATCGCGCATGCGTCGGACGAATCTATCTGTATGGGCAAATCCACAAATTCCTGTATTTTGCGGCACGCTTTTTCCATAACCGCCGCTTCGTCCGTTTCGGGAAGTCCTACGTTTAAGTCGAGCAAGTCCGCACCCGCCTCTGCCTGACGCACGGCTTCGTCTACAAGATAATCGTAATTGCCCGCCTTCAAAGCCTCTTTGAGCTTTGGCTTGCCCGTAGGGTTCAGCCGCTCGCCGCAGATTTTCACACCGTCGATAACAGCCTCTTTGGTTGCGGAATTTATCACGGTTTGTTTTTTTACTTTTACGCGCTTAACTTTTGCGCCGCCGTACTTTTCGCTTATCGCCCTTATAAATTCGGGTGTGGTGCCGCAACAGCCGCCGAGCACGCTCACTCCGATTTTAACAAACTCGCCCGCATAGCGAACAAACTCGTCTATGCCGAGTTTATAAACCGTTTTGCCGTTTTCGATTACGGGCAAACCGCGGTTGGGTTGCACGATTACGGGCACTCCGCTTACAGCCGTTATCCGCCTAACCGTTTCGAGCAGCTCTTTCGGACCGAGCGAACAGTTTACGCCGAGCGCATCAACCCCCAACCCCTCTAAGGTATTAACAGCTATTTCGGGAGTAGTTCCCGTTAAAGTGCGTCCGCTTTTGTCAAACGTCATTGTTGCAAACACGGTTTTATCGGAATTTTCTTTAAGCGCAAGCACGCACGCTTTAAGCTCGTACAAATCCGAAAAAGTTTCGGCAATGTAGCCGTCGACATAATCGGAAGTTATGCGCGCAAATTCCGCAAACGCCTCGTACGCATCTTCGAACGACAAAGTACCCACGGGCGCAAGCATTGCTCCGGTAGGTCCTACGTCGGCAAACACATATTTACCCGCCGCCCGTGCGTTTTGTATTGCGGCAATCGCAACTTCTTTAAGACCGTATTTGCCCTTGTATTTGATTCTGTTTAATCCGAACGTGTTTGCGGAAACGAAATCGGCGCATGAGTACGCCCTGTGAATATCGCGTATCCGCTCGGCGTGCGTTATATTAAGGTCTTCGGGGATTCCGTCGAGTCCGAGCTTTTCGAGCTCGCTCCCGAATCCGCCGTCGAAAATCATTACTTCTTTTCCGAGCCGTAGCATCTTGTACCCTCCTTTAAATAGTTGCAGTCGGGCAACATAAAACAACCTTTGCATGTTTTTGCGCACGACTTACCTATGCCGAGCACTCCCGCCATGGTTTTTTCGGGCAACATAAAGCATGTATCCGAAACGGTTACTCCGATTTTTTCGGGCTGTAACAGCTTGAATATATGTTTTAAATCGGTTACGCTGCTGCCGCCGTAACCGGGACAGAACCTGTAAGTAAGGTTGTCGCCGAGAGTTTTCTCGTGCATATCCGAAAGATATTCTAAATACGCGCTTGCCGCCGCGTCGGAAATAACGCTTTTGGTCATATCGGTACGCGCAAGGTATTTTATTCGCTTATCAGTTTCCGCGCCCAAAGTGGTAACCGAAAGTATAACTCCCGTGCAACCGCTCAGAAATTCGCGGTACGGCTCGGCTTTCAGAAACTCGGGCGGAGTTTCGAAAATCCTGTGAATGTATCTGAAATGCACCACGTTTTCAAGTTCGCGCAAACACTCGGTTATCATTTCGTCGGTAACCGAGTCGGGTGCAATGTTATGAAATCCGAGATAATTATATATCTGCGGCTTTATTTCAGAATAATTCACTGATGACATTACTTAGCCTGTTGCAAATCTCAATCGCCGTATCCGCTTTGTTCATTATATACAAATGTATGCCCGGCGCACCCTTTGCTATTAAATCTATAATCTGATAAACGGCGTAATTCAGTCCTATTTCACGCATAACCGCAGGACGCGGACTGTAAATTTCAATCATGTTGCGAAACTCTATGGGTATTGTACTGCCGCACATGGTTTTTATTCCCGCAATGTTTTTGGCGCTCAACAACGGCATTATGCCGGGAATTATCGGCACGGTAATTCCGATTTTATTCGCCTCGTTTACAAGACGGTAATAGTAAGAATTATCGAAACAAATTTGCGCAATGAAAAACTTTGCGCCCTCGTCCTGCTTTTTCCGTAAATTTTTCAAATCGTCGTAAAGCGTTTCGCACTCGGGATGTCCCTCGGGATAACACGCCGCACCCATTGTAAAACCGTACTTGCTTATATAGTGCTGTAAGTCGGTGGCGTGTTTAAAGTGCTTGCAGTATTCGCTCCCGTAATCGACGGGTCGGTCTCCTCGCAGACAAAGCACGTTTTCAACGCCGTAACCCAATAGCTCCTTTGAAAGCAAATCTATGTCGGCGGGCGACGACGGACCCCCCGTTACATGCGCAAGCGGCTCGATTCCCACATTTTTTATATATCCCGCAATCTTCGCCGAATTTCGCGCGGTGCTTCCGCCCGCGCCGTAAGTTACGCTTATAAAATCGGGGTTGAGCTTTTTAAGCTCGTCAATACTTTTTAAAAGCGCGTCCGTTTCGGTTTCGCTCTTTTTCGGCGGAAACACTTCGAACGAAAGCGTACGCTTCTTTTTCAAAATCTCGTCTATTCTCAAAATGGACTCCGTGCATATTACTTCATTTAATAATACACCAAAATATACCTTTGTGTCAATTTGAACGAGCGGTCTGTCGCCTTTTTTGTTTAAAGGAAAAGCCGACGCATAAACTTAATACGCATCGGCTTTGATTTCAAACATAAATTATTCGATTTGAGATACGGTGCATACGCACTCGCATTTTACGCAATTTTATAGGTGTAGTTCAGTCTGCCGAGCGGTGCGCAATCGCCAGAAATATAAAAATCGTCTATGTTTCCGAATTCGGCTATATTATCGGTTGCCTTAATACCTATAACCGAACCGCCCTCGGTTACACCCAAAGCGGAGAAAGGAATAGTATACAAAACGGTGTTTTTGCTCATCGATACCTTTACGACTCCCGCACTCTCGGTTTTGCTTCCCTCGCCGGTAAATTTTTCGAGCGATGCGGCGTTTCCGCCCTGCAATCTGCCCACAACGTAGTTGTAGCCTTCCCAAGAGTTTGCGCCGCCCATTGCAAGATATACGTTCATGTAAGACTCGTCACCCGATTGATACTCGGTTAAGTTGCCCTTGCACGTTATCGCAATGTAAAGATTGTAACCGTCGTTTCCCACACGGGTTTCGACAATGTTGTTGCGGTTTGTTTCGTTTGTGTAATCGTAGGTTTCGCCTACCGATTTGTCGGTGCGCTTTACCGCGTCGCCCGATATATCTACAAATTTCGCTTTAAGCGCGCTTACGTCGGATGCAATCTCGGCACTGCTACGCGCAAACAGCATTACGTTGTCGGTGTCATCTACCATTATTCCCTTAAACTTGCGGATATTGTCTACAAGTTGCATGTAGTAGTTGTCGCCGTAACCGCCCTTCATCATTTCGGCATCGCGCGAAAATTCCATATTGAAACAGTCGTTGAACACGCCGTAAGGCGAACTGCCGTACTTAACCTTCGGAGCCGCCCACTCGTTCCAACCCGTAACGGTTACCATTTGCACTTCGTCTTTTTGACTGAGCACGTTTTGCCACTGCCACTCGAAATTACTGCCCGACATTACGTTGTCGCGTTTTATGCCGTAGCGGTCGTCGGCGTTATTCGGAGTCCAACCGCGCGCACGGTAGCTGTAACTTTTACCGCCCTTAACGGCGTCTAAGTAGCTCGTACTCGACCAAGAATTTATGTGCTGAGCAACCGACACGTTCATTATGCCGCCGTGGTTGGGCTGTGCGCCGTTATTCTCGTACTTCCACTCTATCCACGGAAAGCGGTCGTCCGCCGCCGCGTCGCTCGGCCATTGCATGCGCTTTAACCACAGATTATTTTTAAGAGTGCTACTTTGAACGGTGGAAAAATTACCCACCGCAAGCGGCTTGTTATTCGGGTTCATATCGCGGTCGGCGCGAAACCAACACGACGAATACTTATCAACCGAATAAAACGCGTCGTAAATGTTTTGAAGCTTCGATTCGTTCCACTTTGCGTCGTTGGGAAGCATAAAAGCGAGCGTGGGAACATTTTCGTATCCTTCGGCTTGAAGTTCGAGAATAACGTCGCAAAGAGCAGTGACGGCCGCCGAATACTCATAAGTGCTGTTAGTGTAATCGAGATACAGAAAATCTATTCCCGCGTTCATGAACAGCTCTAAATGACGGCGTATAACCCATTTGTCGGTAGACTTGTAATAGCCGTACAACGGTTCGCCCCAATAGTGGAAAAACGTCATGGGACTTTCGTCGTTATAATTGCTTGAATCCTGTAATGCAAACAACGGGTTTTCGGCGGGATTCGTGCCGTATTTGTCCAACAAGTCGTTTACGTCGATAATGCTGTTATGACCCGTCTGCCCCAAAAGCACAAAATAGAATATGCCGACATACTTGTCTTCGAATCCTACCGTGGGCAAAACTTTGCGTCCGAGAGCGTCGGTGCCGATAAGCTGAGCGCGCGTAAATTCTTCGTCGGTTAAATCGCCGAGTTTCGAGTTTACGCCGAGCTGACTTACCGAGCTTGCCGCTTTGGTAATTTCCACGGGCGGATTTTCGCCGCCGCCCGCGCCGTTTGTGCCCGCGCCGTTGTTACATGCACACATACTCAGCATGAATCCCAAGCAAAGAATAAGCGTAGCAAATTTTTTCATGGCGTTTTCTCCTTACGGTTACGCTATTTTGTAAGCGTAGTTGAGCCTGCCCATCGGAGCGCTGTCGCCGTGCAACATAAACTCGTCGGCATTGCAAACGGATTGTAAGTTGTCGGTAGCCTTGATTCCTATTACTTTATTTTCCGACACTCCGAGCGCCGAAAGCGGAATCGAGTATACAATCGTGTTTCCGCTTACCGCAAAACTCGCATTGCCTGCATTGACCGTATTACCGTTTGCGTCGGGTTTTACTATATCGGCATTGCCGCTTAATGCGGGATTTCCGCGCACGATAAAGTCGTAGCCTTCCCAACCCTCTCCGCCGCACTGCAAGTAAATGTTCATCCAATTTTCGGGCATAGAGTCGCCCGCATCGGGCATTTTAATCTCGTCGCGGCAAGTTACCGCCACGTATAAATTATCGTTATCGTTAAGTATTTTAATATATTCTATGTCGTTACGGTTTGTGGTATCGGTAACGGGAGTACCGCGGTCTACAAGCGTATGATTGCGTTCAACCGTGGAAAGTCCCATATCGAGATATTTGCGCGCGGTGTCGAACACGCTTAAATCGGTAACACTTACGCCCGCGGCTTTTTGCGACTTTAACACGTTGTCGGATTTGTCAACCGTTACGCCCTTGAACTTGCGGATGTTGTCCGTCATTTGCATATAGTAATTGTCGCCGTAACCGCCTTCCGTCATTTCGATATCGCGTGAATGTGCAATCGAAAATTGGTCGACAAAGCAAGCTCTGTCTTTGCCCTGCGACGCGGGGTCGTCTCTCCCGAGCTTACTCACAATCCACTCGTTCCAACTTGTAACGGTAACCATTTTAAGGCTGTCGGCGTTTGCGTGAACGGTTTGCCATTGATAATCGAAATTTACGCCCGACATAACGCCTTCCGTGTCCGTTCCTTGACTCATGAAATTTTCCAAATCGTATCCGCGCGCCTTATATCCCGATAAAGTTCCCGCTATATCGGCGTAATACGCTTCGCTCGACGCGTCGCCGCCCTGCGATACCGACACGTTGGTAACTCCGCCGTAGCTGTTTCCCCACGGCGTGTGAATCTTTTGCGGATAATTCATGTCCATCCACGGAATAGAGTTTTCGTTGAAAGGACGGGTGGGCCACTGTTCGTCGATAAAGCAGAACTCGTCTTCCCACTCGGTATTTTTAAAGTTAATGAAATTGCCTACCAAAATCGGGTTGCCCGACGGGTTCATTTCCTCGTCGCCCCTGAACCAACATTCGTCAAACTCACCCTTTTCGAAAAACGGTCTGTATATATGCTCGCCCCAAATAGAGCTGAGTCCGCCGGGGTCCTCGGTATTACAAAAGAAAGTAACCTTCGGAGCGTCGTATCCCTCGGCAATCATATCCTTTATTACGTTTAAAAGCACCTTAACGGTGGGCTCGTACGTTACGTTGTTTGTAAAATCGAGATACAGAAAGTCGATTCCCGCATACATGAACAGCTCCATGTGCTTGCGTATAACCCACTCGTCGTCACTGCGATAGTAATCGTACAATGGTTTGCCCCAAAAGTACGACTTGCTTTGCGGCGCGATGTCCGCGTCGTAATACTTTGCGGTTTCGCCTGTGGGTATCGCAGTTACGGGACTTTGCGTTATGGGATATTCGGTTGCGGGATATTTCTTCAAAAGCTCGGAAATATCGTAAATATAGTCGTGCGGCCGACCGCCCCAATAGTTGGAATAATCGTATCCCGTTGCAACAAAGTAAAACAGACCTACGTATTTATCTTCGAATCCCACCGTAGGCAGAATCTCGCGCCCGAGATTATCTACGCCCGTAAGTTGCGAGCGAGTAAACTCCTCGTCGTCGAGCACCGTGAGAGCGTCGTTCACCTGTCTTTGGATTTCTTCCGCAGTCGGCTCGTTACCGCCTATGTCACCGCCGTTACCGCCGCCGTTATTGCCACCGCCGCCGCCGTTATTGCCGCAAGCAAAGCATGCGAAACACATAACCGCCGAAATAACAAATAAAACAAATCTTTTGATAAAACTTTTCATTTTTTTACGTCCTTTCGGTAGTTTACCCTTTTAAGCCGCCTATCTTTACGCCGCCTATCATCTGTTTTTGGAATACAAGGAACAGCACCATGGGAAGCACTGTCATGCAAACCGCCATAGCCATTTTAATGTTTGACAGCATGCTCGCCGAGCCGGTTGAGCTGAATTGCTTGTAAAACGCAACGGCTATCGTCATTTTGCTGAGAGTTCTGAGGTAAATCAACGGTCCCTGAAAGTCGCTCCAACGCCCTATTATTGTACTTACCGCAATAAATAACATTACGTTAAAGCACATGGGAAACATGATTTTAAAGAATATCTGCACCATGTTTGCGCCGTCTATAAGCGCGGCGTTGTCGAAATCTTTCGGTATGGCGCGCATAAACTGAATCATTAAAAATATGTTCATTGCACCGCCGCCGAAGAACGCCGTTACCCACTGCGACGCAAGCTTATCCACAAGTCCGAGCGCATTAAACATAACGTAAGTGGGCACCATTACAACCGCGCTCGGAAGCATAACCGTGCTCATCATAACGGCAAACATAATCTTTTTGCCCTTGAAATCTCTGCGTGCAAAAGGATACGCCGCCATAAAGCCCGTAAACGGAATAAATATACCGTTTATAACTACAACTATAAGCGAATTGCGGAAATACGGCCAGTAGTCGAGAAATATCTCGTAGTTGGAAAAATGCAGACCGTTTTTCGGAAACAGCATTGGTTTGAGCGAGTTTGCGTCTACGAGGTTCATTAAGCTTTTGCTTACCATAAACACGTAAGGGAACAGCAAAAACAGAGCGAGCGCGAGCATAACCGCGTATTTTACTACAAGCAAAACTACGTTTTTCGCGCTCTTGCGCCTGCGGCTTGCCATAGCTTCGGGCGAAAGCGGCGGAATGTTGTGATATATATTTTCTTTCATATCAATCGCCCTCCCCGTAGTTTACCCACGATTTGTTAGATAAGAACATAAACACCGTAAGAATCGCAATAACCGCAAACAACAGCCAACCGAGTGCCGACGCAAGTCCGTACTGATTGCTTCCGCCGAAAGCGGTTTCGTAAATGCGCACCGCTATAAAGTACAGGCAGTCGTTAGGACCTCTGCCGACCATGGCATAAGTGTCGAACGATTGCAACGCGCCTATAAGAGCATTTATAAGATTATAAAAAATCATAGGCGTAGACATGGGAACGGTGATTTTGAAAAGTTTGGTGAAATAGCGCGCGCCGTCCAAATCCGCCGCCTCGTACATTTCGGGCGGAATGTTACGCAACGCGGCAAGCCACATTATAACACTGCCGCCAATGCCCCACAAGCCCGTAAACCAAAGAGTTAAAAGCGCGCTGTTCTCGCCTTCCAAAAACTGACTGTGCAAGCCGAACACGCTTAAAAACTGATTTGCTATACCGTTTATGCTGTATACGTCCGCCCACAATAACGCCATAGCCACGCCGGGTATAATGGTGGGCATGTAATATAAAAGTCTGAACACGCGCACGCCCTTAACCTCGCGGTTGCAAATAAGCGCGACAACGTAACCGAGCACAAGATTGAGCGGCACCGATACAATGGCAAACAAAAAGGTTATTCCGAACGAAAACGCTACGTCTTTAAGGAGTCCGCCGTATCCGAGGCTGAAAATCTGCTTAAAGTTCATAAAGCCCACGTGCGAAAAGAATATGCCGTTATAGTCGGTAAAGCTGTAAAAAAGCGATGATATTACGGGATAAGCCGTGAATATGGCAAAGCCGAGGATTATCGGAAGCAAAAACAAGTAACATCCGTAATCCCGCTTTATCCATTTTTTAAAGCCGAGCTTTTTGTGAGCCACAAGCCCCGTAGATTTTAATGCAGTATCTTTCATGTAAGTTTATAATAGTCCTCTTTATCTGTTTTGTGCAATATCTTGTTTCATTTTGTTTGCGGCGTTTGCAACCGCCGATTTAACACCCGACAGATTGCCGCCTATGCCGTTTCTGAAAGCTTCCTCTATGCGCGCCGTTACAAGCGTTTGCGCCTTAACGGGCACGTTTTCGTAAAATTCCTTAACACTGCAAGCCGCCTCGTTCATTTTATATACGAATGCGCCGTGGTTGAAATCGAACGGTAATTTATCGGTGCGGCAAGTGCGCCATTTTGCGTTTACCGCTTTTATCATGCTGTCGAGCACGGGCACGCAGTCGCCCGTTTCGCTGTATGCGTTTTGCCCTTCAACGCTTACAATGTGCTTTAAGAAGTTATACGCCGCTTTCGAATTTGCCGCGCTCTTGTACATTGCGTAACCCGAGCAACCCGCGCCTACTTTGTAAGTTCCGCCGAAGTTGGGTACGGGAGCAACGCCTAAGTTGGGTATACCGTAAATGGTAGTTGAGCTTGTAGCGGTGTAATCGTCGAGAAGGTCGGACATAACCGCACGGGTATGGAAGTATATGGGCGCCGTCTGCATTCGGAACGGCGTTCCGTTTTTCTCCGAGCCGTCTTTAATGGAAACCGCAAGCTTCGAGTTGCCGACGGTAGGACCGTTTACAAAGTCCCACCAATAAGAAATTGCGTCTGCCGATTCCTGACTGTCGAAAACCACGTTGCCTTTACTGTCAACAACCGAGCCGCCGAACGAAGCAACAAGCGGATAATCCATTGCGTTCCATGCTACGTTTACGTCAACAATGTTCCGCACTTGGTCGCTGTAAGGCTGACCGTAGCTGTTTAATGTTTTGTTGTTGCTGAGTCCGCGTGCAAGTTCCTCGCACATAGCTTTAAATTCCGCGCCGCTCATAGCCTCGGTATCCGACGGAAAAGGCACGCGCGCCTCTGTAAACATATCTTTGTTGTAATACATTACAACCTGATTGTAATCGCGCGGCATCATGTAAAGCTTGCCGTTAAGCTTGCACATATCGAGCATTGTTTCGTTTATTCCGTCGAGACTGAACGAAGAATCTTTTTCGATTATTTCGCTGAGCGGCGAAATAAAGTCGGTATCGAGCACCCACTCGTTTATAAACATTTCGTTAAGCCAAAAAACATCATACATAAGCTCGGGTTTTTTCAAGCCTATTGCGCTCGACGCCGCATTCTGCACAAGTGTTTTATAGTTATCCAAAGTAAGCGGAGTAACATTGAACTTGATTTTAGGATACTTTACGTTAAAAGATTCTATAAAAGCATTCAATGCGTTTTTATGACTCTGAACGTCGGGTATGGCAACTTTAATGGTGGCTTCGTAATTTGCGTCGATAGTCATATCTTGATTTATGATGTTCGAGTCGCCCTTGCCTTTTTCTTCGTTGGGGTCGCGGAACGTGCAACCGACAAAACAAACAAGGCACAGGCAAAGAGCAAAAACTGCGGATAATATTTTTTTCATACAAAGAGTCTCCTTAATTGCGGAAAAAAGGTAAAATAAAAGCCATATGCCCTCCCGCCCGAAAATGCGCGGGAGGACATCTGACGTTTGTTTGAAGATTATTATTTAACTGCGGATTTGCGCTTGCCTACGAATATCGCGCCTGCCGCAAGCATAAGAGCTATACTTGCCCCAACCGCGCTCGACGCAACCGCGTTGCCGCCGCATTTCTTCTTGTTGTTTTCGGCGGGAGTGTTGTTGCTTGCCGCTTCGAACTTGGCATATACAAAGTGGTTTCCTGCGGTTACAACCGTATCCCACGAATATTCCGTTGTGCAATCTTCGTCCGAATAGTAGCCCTTGAACACGTAACCATCTTTTACTGGGTCGGTCGCGGGCTTTGCAAACGTAGAGCCGAAATCGGCTTTAATCGTTTCGCCTATCTGCGAACTGTCGGTGGAATCTACGATTATAAGACTGTACTGTTCGGGTACGTATTTTGCATACAGAGTTATTGCGGCGGTAATGGGATTCGCAAAGTCGTAAGGCGTTTGTAAATCCGCATCGGTGCACCATACTACGTTTGTTTTGTAACCGGTTTTTGCGGGAGCGGTGGGAGTGTTCACTTCGCTGAATGCCTCGCCCTCTACCGCGGCAATGGCTTGCGTCCACTGCGCGCCGTCGGTAAACGTAATGTTAATGCCCCATTTAACGGTTATTTCGTTTGTGCCGAGCGGCATGTTGAAGTAGTAACCGTCGTCTGCGTTGCCGAGTATGTTAAGACGTTTGCCGTTTGCGAACACGCCTTCGGTAGTAAAGAAATGACCTGCGGGAGGCTCTACCGTAAACTCAACCTTTTCGCCCGCGAACATGCCTTCGGACGCCCCTGCGGTTGTAATGTTTATGCCCGTTGCTCCGTCGGCTACCGTAGCGGTGCTGCCGTCCTGCGTTACGCGTATAACAACGTCGGTAGGACGCGCACATGCGAACGATACGTATACGCCGTTGGGGAACATACTTTTGTTTATATCGAGAACTCTCGAAACATTATCTTTCGTAAGCGTAGTATCGCCTACCGACAAGAACGTAACCGTTACGCCGTCGGCGTCTATTTCGATTTTAACGCTTACTTTAAGTCCTTCTTGATAGCCGGTAAGCGGTAACTCCGAACCGTAGAATCCGCTGTTGCTTGCGGAGTGCATGGAAAGTTTTTGGTTAGCCTGAACATCGGTTTTAACCCACTGCAACCAACCGAACAGTCTGCCGAATTCGGGTTCGTGGTTTTGCCCCTGACTTATAAGCGCGGAGGTAAGGCTGTTATAAAATCCTACGCTGAAATATTTGTTGCCGTCATAAGTATTACCCTGTCCGTCGCCCATATCTTCGGCATTAGACGAAATGGTGTAATCTATATAAATGGGTTTGTTTACGTCGAGCTTGCGCGCATTAACCTCGTATCCCACATAAGGCATTGTGAATTGAGCATAGCCGTTATCGAGCGCTCTGTAAGAGCCGGGGTTCATGCCGTAACCCACGCCGTTTACGTTTCCTATTGCATTATTTATTGTCGTGTTGTTGGTAAGCGCGTTGCCTGCCTCGTCTCTTGCCACCGCGCTTGCGTTGCGGTCGAAACCGTTAGCCAAATCGTACTGCACGTAAGTGTCGTTAGCGGAGTCGCTCTTGTCGAGTGCGAGCGCGTAATACGTTGTAGCCGAAGTTACCGTTCCCAAAGCATTGAAGTCCACGGGATTTTTTGCTTTAACGTCGGTGAACCATTTAAGCTCTATGTTGCTGAATTCGGGGAACGTGGTTATCTGTGCAAACGTCGGGAAGTCGCTTGCCGTAAGCTGAGCGCCCTCCTCATACGCAATAACCTTAGTCTGATAAACAGGATAATCTCCCGTTGTTTTACCGTTATAGCCAATAATCTGATAGCTTACGTTTATATTCCATTTTGCACAGATGTTTATTTCTTCAACACCTGCCGCTATGGGAGCGGTAAAATCGAATTCGGTTGAATACGTGTTATCGGTATACCATCCCGCAAAAATATAACCGCTTTTTTCGGGATTTGCGATTTTTGTAATAGTATCGCCCGTGCGGTAGTTTACCTGTGCAAGATTGTTGTTGCCGTCTTTAAAGTTTACAAGTACTGCATTGCCGAGCTTTGCGTAAAGCGTAAGGTCGCCTGTTACGGGCGTTGTAAAATCATAATCGTTCTGTCCCGCAACATCGGTAGTCCAACCCAAAATAAATTTACCGGGTATATTTAATTCACTGTGATTTATTGCTTTGTCGCCGCTGTGAACGTATGCGGTTAAAAGCGTACTGTCACCGTTTTTATAGAAAATTTTCGTATCGCCTTGATGCACTTCAAACTCAGGCGTATGGTCGTATTTTATTTGCGCCGAATAAGGAACTGTATGCACATAATAACCTCTAAACATTCCGCTTGCATCCAATTCGTTGTCAGAATCAACACGCTCTCCTGCAACCGTTACAACGGGCATATTCTCATCATTTTGACTACTTGCACTAAAAAAGAATTTAAATTCGTAATTTTTAAACACAAAATAATCGGCATAATTCGAATCGTTATTTTGAGGTGCTTTAATACCGTACTGCGCTCCACAATCATTCTGAGCGGCGTATCCGTCGTTATATCCGCCCCACTGCCACGTCAAATAACTGCATTGCTGAAATAAAAGTCCATCTCCGACTTTAACGGAAAGCTTGTCGATATTTCCGTTTACAGTGACTTTTAAATTAAACTCGGTAGGTTTATCGCCTGTTGCCCATGTAGTATTCATTGAGGCGCAAGTTTCATAACCTGCATTGAAAGCAGCTTTGGGGTCTACCCAATAAACATTGCCGCCATCCTCATGATGACCTTCAAAACATAATGTTGAAGTAACACCCGACTCAAAAGTGCGGTCTTTGGATACCGCTCCGAAACCCGAATTGTCTTTGAAACTACTTCCGCCGATTTCCATCGTAGCTTTATAATAAACATCTCCCGACGTTGTGTAGATTTCGTAAGTGATCGACGCTCCCGTTTCGCCTACGGCATTAAAGCTCATTTGCCAAGGCATTGTACGCACAACGCCTTCTACAATGGGACTGTGAATTTTATCACCGTATGTTATTACGTCGCCGTCTTGCAGATTAGTATAAGTAGTGAAATTTTCGTCGCTCAAAGTATGCCCGCCGTTAGCAAGCACCCCCCCCCGATTTATCTGAGTATTCCAACCGTTGGAATCGACTTCATTAGTTGTCGAATCCTCGGCAAAAGCAAATAAACTCATACCGCATGCGCATACTGCAAGCGCCAAAATCATGGCTATTGCGGAGAGTTTACTTTTAAGTCGTTTCATTAACATTTTCCTCCTGAATAAATTTTAATTATTGCAATCGGTTTTCACCGTATATGCCGTTGTAGGTATATTTTTAATTACATGTACGCTTTTACACGCATTTTGTAATTTCATTATAAACGTGCGGTGTACCGTTTTCCACTTATACTTGTAGCAAACTGTTTCATTTGTTGCGCTTTGCACACGCATTTTTGCGCATTTATTGCGCATTTTGCGGTTAGTGTTTCAAGTTTAGTGATTTTTTTACGCTTTTCAATCAAGCGGTTCAATGGGCAACACGCAGTCGCAATCCACTTTTTGCGTTCTGCCTCCGCTGTATGCCCAGTTGGTTGCATTTATAAGTATTTGCTGAATATGCGGATTATAGTATGTAGGAAATCCTTCATGCCCCGGCTGAAAGTAAAACACTTTGCCCGCACCGCGGCGGTATGTTACGCCGCTACGCAATACTCGCCCGCCCTTAAACCAACTTAAAAACACTGTTTCGTCGGGTTCGGGTATGCCGAACGGTTCGCCGTACATTTCCTCTTTTTCCAAATCTATATATTCGGGAAGTCCTTGCGCGATTTCATGCGCGGGATTAACCACCCAAATGCGTTCGCGCTCGCCGCCCTCGCCCCAATTCAGTCTGCCGCTTGCACCGATAATACGCTTAAAAGGCTTACTTAAATGTGCGGAGTGAAGCAACACCAAGCCCATGCCGCCGTAAACTCTGCGCGCGATTTTATCGGCGAGTTCTTCGGTTACGTCGTCGTGCTTGCAGTGTCCCCACCAAAACAGAACGTCGGTTTTGTTCAAAAGCTCGTCGGGCAATCCCTGATTAGGCATATCGAGAGTTGCCGACACCGCTTTTATGTTCTTGCATTTATTGAGAGCATCGGCAATAAGCTTGTGGTGACCTTCGGGGTAAACGGCAAGCGCTTCGGCGCATTTGCACGAAAGCGAGAACTCGCTCCAAACAGTTACGTTTATCATAATAACACCTCTTTGCCCGTTTCGGCACTCTTGTAAATTGCTTCTATTATCGCAACCATGTTTTCGCCTTGCTCGCTTGTAAAGTCGGATTTTTCGTTGTAAAGCGCCACGTTTACAAAATGACGCAAGTTTGCAAAATGCCCGTTGCCGAGCGGGGCTTTAATATCCTCGTCGACAAGCTGACCGCATTTTTCGGTGAACACCTTTAATGTTTCGTCGCACCAAGTAAAGCCGCACTTATCGCCGCGAAGCTCAACGAAACGCTTTTCTTTTTCTATATTCGACGCCCACGAAAATTCGAGCTGTAAGGTTGCGCCGTTTTCAAAACGAACGTACCCCGTTGCCAAATCCTCTACGTCGAACGTGCCTCCATCTACTTTTTCGCCGAAAGCCGAATGTTCGGAGTCGGAAATATCGGCGGCGTCGGCGAATTTACGGTATGTATTGCCGCTTACCGCAACCGCTTTGGGACTTCCCATAAGATAAATCGCCAAATCGAGCATATGCACGCCCAAATCGATAAGCGGACCGCCGCCCGACTGCTCGCGCGTTGTAAACCATCCGCCCTTGCCGGGGATTCCGCGACGGCGTATCCAACCGCAACGCCCCGTGTAAAAACCGCCCGCTTCGCCCGAATCCACAAGTTGTTTGAGATATTCCGAAGTGGGTACATGACGGTTATTGCGCATAACCATAAGCACTTTGCCGCTTTTGCGCTCCGCCTCGGTCATTTTCTTGCGCTCGGCTAAGCTTACCGCGTCGGGTTTTTCGCAAAATACGTGTTTACCATGGTTGAGCGCGTACACCGCTATCGGCGAATGAAGATAGTTTGGAGTGCATATGTCTATCGCGTCTATATCGGCTTTGTCTATCATTTCTTTATAATCGACGTAGGTTTTTATTCCTTTGAGCTCGGGAATATCGAGCTTACTCGGGTTTATGTCGCATGCCGCGGTAACCGTAACGTCGTCCATAACGGAATACGCGGGTATATGCGTATAACGCCCCATACCGCCTATTCCCACAATTCCCACTTTAAGTTTTTTCATTTTACTTCTCCTGCTTTTATTGTAAATATAAGCTTTTTACGGCAGTATCCGCTTTTTCAATGATATTTGAACACGAATACACCGTTAAAATTTTCACCGACGATTTTTCGAAAACCTATTGCTTTTTGTCGATTCTTGTTTTATAATATAAACAAGTAAAGTATTTTTATGTGTTTCAGCCTTTCACCTACATTCAACTTTACGAGCTATATTATATCTTCACTTTTGTTTTTGTCTAATCAACTGAAACTTTCGGCACAACAAAAACTCTGCTTTTGTTATCCTACTGTAATGATATAATAAGGCGGGTCGCGTTTCAACTTGACATTAAGAATTTTACTTTCATAAATTGCGATTCGCTTACCACGGGCAATCTTCAAGCCCGCAAGGAGTCCCATTCCCATGTCAAAAGCAGATATGAATTACGAACTTGCGCAAGACAGGTTCCCCGAAATCTTTTCGGCTATCGACGGCGACCATTTGGCAGGACCGCACTTTCATAAAAAACTCGAACTTCTCTACAACATTAAGGGCACGAAAATCGTTACCGTAGGCAACGTGGAATATGAAATGCAACCCGACAACGTAATGATTGTAGACAGCTATCAGCTTCACCATTACGAGCCGAGCGAAGGCGAGCAAATGTTACTCATTTTGCCCGTTGTTTACTGCGAACACTTTTTTTCTTACAGAAAAAACAAGATTCTTACCACCAACGTAGTTACCGACGCCGAGTATTGCCGCGAAAAAATCAAGCCGTACTTTATAAACGCCGTTAATTACGAGGGCGTTGACATGTTTACCATTCAGGCAAACGTAGACATGGTGCTTTCCGCTATCTGCGCCAAAGCGGGGTTGGAAGACAGCCCGCATTACGCATTAGAGGGCGTTGACGATATTCTTGCGTACATAGAACAGAATTACGACAAGGATTTAACGCTTACCAACCTTGCGAATCATTTCGGATATTCGAAATATTATTTTTCGCGCATGTTTAACGAAATGTTCCATACGAGCCTTAACGACTATCTTTCGGTTACGCGACTGCAACACACGTTCAGGTATTACGACGAACACGAGTGCAGTATTACCACCGCCGCGCTTAACAGCGGATTCGGAAGCATGCCCACCTTTTACCGCGTGTTAAAGAAAAACCACGGCGAACTGAGCCTGCGTAATTTAAAGAAAAACAACGATAAATAAATTATCCGTCGGCTT
Source organism: uncultured Clostridia bacterium (assembly GCA_947086925.1). Classification (GTDB taxonomy): domain Bacteria; phylum Bacillota; class Clostridia; order Christensenellales; family Pumilibacteraceae; genus Pumilibacter. The sequence goes on along the minus strand of CAMUAL010000002.1, from coordinate 19,678 downwards.
TTTTAATTGCAAAAAGGGCGGGGCTGTTTTGAAATTCAGCCCCGCCCTTTGCGGTTTTTGTATTGATTTTCGACGCCGAAAAGTAAGATTTTTATTTGCTCAATATCTTTCTTACCTTAATACCGCCGAGTATTCCCTGCGGTATAAGCGCGTAGTCGTCGGTCCACTGATGCAGTCCCGTGTGGAAATTTTCCGGTCCGCATATGCCGTTATATGCGGGAAGTTCGTGCAGAGGTCCGAACATGTTTTTAGGCGTGAGCACCGCGCTTACGCACAGTTTTCCGTTTTCCGCCGACGCCGTGTGCGTTGCGGGACTGAACGCGCAAACCGTGTCGCCGAACTTTAAGCATGCCGCATAATATTCGGGCACGCTCACCTCGTATTCGCCGTCGGCGCAATCGAACTCATATGTTACCGTACCTGCGTAAAAAGGCAAGCCCTGCAACGTAACGTCGGATAAACCGAGCGAATCGGGTAATTTTGTAACCGTGCAAGGGTTGCCCGCAATAACTCCGAAATCGCCGAGAATATATATATTTTCAATATCCGCGGAATCGGAAAAATCAAATTCGGCGGTAAGCTTGTTTTCGCCGCGCTTTATTGCGCCCGCGGGAATACTCGCAACGGTAAAACATTCGTCCGTTTCAGACTGTTCGCCCCTGCCATCGATTTTAACGCCGTTAAGCGCAAACGCGATTGAACCGTAATCTTCCGCCATAAGCTTTGCGTTTTCGGGCGCATAGTCCGCGTTAAAGGTAAATTCGAGTTTTAATTCGCACACGGTGCGCGAGTATTCGTCGCCGCCGAATTTTTCTTTATACCACGGTTGCACCATGCTTCCGCCCCGATAGCGAAGTCCGAATTTGTCGCGCAGTTTACGGTCGAGCCGCAACAGTTCGTCGGTGTCGAAATATTCGCCGTTTACGTATGCCGCCGCTCTGTCGAGAACAAGCGCGTTGGGGCGGCTGAGTTTATACCCCGAAGGCTTATCGAGCACGAACTCGTTCCCGTATTCCGACGTTTTGCACGGCGCAACCTTTTTATGAGTGAAGTGAAGTAAAAGCTCCTCGCCAGCCGCAAAACAGTGCTCTACCACCGTGTTGCCGCCGCTGTGAGTAAACCGTATACCCACGGTTTCGCCTGTGCGCAAATCGAATTTTTCCGCATTGAACTCGCCGCGCACGATTATCTTTGCATCCGCGCCTTTGCGGGCGTCGCCGTTTACCGCAAAATACAGGTACTCGCCGCCCTTTGCTTTTATAGCCGAATAAAATTTGCCGTCGCTTTGCACGTAAGCCGTGCGCGCGCTTTTCAGCTCGGACACAAGCGAAGAAATATCCGCAACCGTACTACTCAGCTTCACCGTCGCTCTCTCGCCATCCAAGTATTCGGGCATATGCTTTGCCGCAATCACCTTGCCGCCCAAAGCCGTAAACTCGTTAAGTATGTTCACCGTGCTTTTTCGTATATTTACCATAGCGGGAAGCACAACACTGCGGTAAGTCATTTTTCCGAGCTTAACGTATGCGCCGCGGTCGTCTTTGCCCGTTTTGCATAGTCTGCTCATCATTTCCTCGTCGCCGTAATCGAAATCGATGTTTCCGTAAACAAGCGCGTTTGTTATGTTAAAAAAGTCTTCTTCGAGCGCGGCGTACTTTTTGTCGCGCACGCCGAACGAATTTACGTAAGTTCCGAGGTGCGACATGCCCCACGCGCTCTCTACGGGTGTAATTACAAGCGTTTCGGTTACGGAATTTGCATTACCGAGCGCGTACCCGAGTCTTGCAAAGTAATCTTCAACCGCTCGGTATTCTTTGTGCCAATTTGCCTGCTTGTTTATGCTTGCGGGATAATCGCGTTTTGCCTCTCCCTTCATGGTGTACCAACTTAAATGCGGACACCTTACGTTTACGCCGAACGCCGCCTGCCAATCGCCCATTTGCTTGTATTCGTCGAATGTGGTCTTCCAACCCGTACAGCCGTATAACTCGCTAAGCACGCGCTTTTTGCCCGTCTGCTTTGCAACGCTGTTTACCGCTATCACGGCGGGAAAGCACGTGTTCTGCGAACCGAGATTGTCGAGTCCGGGATAATCCATATGCTCGTAATAGCGCATTATACTTCCCGACATTGTGGTTTGCGCCGACAGAGTGTCTTCGTGCAGAATATGCCCGGTTACAAGCAGATTGTTTTTTTCGCACCACTCGTGCACGGGTTTTGCGAAGTTGTTTATAAACAGCCGCTGTAAAGTTTCGACGTACCGCCACATTGTACGCGAAAACTCGTTGCCCTCGGTGTTGAAATACAGTTCGGGCAATAAAGCGGACAAATCCTCGCCGAACAACTTGCGGTAAAGCGAAAACAACTCGCCCGTGTACGGAAGCATGTAAAGCGCGTTTTCGTTTGTTATTCCGAATCCGTTTAAAAGAGGTCCTCGGTGCGGTTCGTCGGTAAATATTCCCTTAATCGAATCGCCGAATTTTTCGCCGCACGCCTTTGCATACTTTTCGTGCGTAAGCTCTATAAATCTGTCGGTCGCGCTTGTATTCATTGTATCCGCGTAAGTGAAGTCGTTGTAAAACTCGTTCGGCTTCATAAGCTCGATGCCGAAAATCATTCCCAAATAACCTTCGGGGATTTCGCACTTGTTATGCACGGGAAAATAATCCGCTATGCTCATGCCAGAGTATTCGGGCATGTTATACTCGGAATACAGTTCGTACTCTTTGCCCGTAAGCTTTACGGCAAACGACGCTATGTAATCCGCCGCGCAGTCGTGCAAATCGAACTCGTCGCGCGGCATAATGCGAGCCGATATAAACCGCATGCGGTAATTCGGGTCTTCGGTAACGTATCCTCCGCACGTGCCGCTTGGCCAACGGTCTTCGTCGTAAAGCCATGCGTCCATATTCTCCCGCTTGCATTCGTCGGCGCAATCGGCGGTTAAACCGAGCCACTCCTTGCCCATATATTCGGTTTTCAGCCCAGTGCGCGAATGAATGAACACGCCGCCGAAACCCATGTTTTTAAGCGTTTTAATCTGACTTAACAGCTCGTTTTTGTTCAATTTGCCGTTTAACGACCAAAACGGTACGGCACGGTAACTTCCGTTCGGGTTTTTCTCGAATTTCATAATCTGTTCCTTTATTTGTCGTTTATTTTAACGGTATCGTTCTTAACCGTGACTTCCGTTTCGTAAAACGCCGTAAGTCCCTTTGTAAGCGACTCTATGTCGCAAAGCGCGGCGGTTTCCAAAGCCGAGTGCATGCTGAGCTGCGGAACTCCTATATCGCACACGTGACACCCGAGAGTGTGCGCGGCGGTAAGTCCTATCGTTGACCCGCAACGCATGTCGGGATTGTGATAATACGTTTGCGTTTGCACTCCCGCAAGACGGAAAATCTCTTTTACCGCCGCAGAAGTCAGCGCGTCGGTGGCATAGCGGTCGTTGCGTTTTATAACAACTCCGCCGCCCATTACGGGAGCATTATTTACGTAAACCTCGGGATGATTCCTATTGAGCGCGTGCGCTCCGTCGCACGAAATCGCAAAGCCTTCGGAAAGCGCGGTAACAGCGCAGGCGTCCGTTTTTTCCGCCTTGAAAACGTCGGAAACGAATGCCGCCAAAAGCCCTGCGGTTGCGCCTTCGCGCGTTTCGCTACCCGTTTCTTCGTTGTTGAAACATGCCGCCACAACCGTTTGTTTCGGTTGTGCCGCGATAATCGCGCTTACCGACGCATATACGCTCACAAGATTATCTATTCGCGCACAGCTTATGTATTCGCCGTGCGCTCCGCTTTTAAACGCTTCGTCGGCGGGTACGCAATACAAGTCGGAGTCAACCGCGTTTTCGGCGCCGAGCGTCTTGTAAAGATTTTCACTGCCGCCGAAAACGGGGCGCATATCGCGTGAAACGTCAAGAGTTTCGCCATGCGCTCCCGCTCCCAAATGCACCGCAAGCGACGGTATAACGACATTGAAATCGGAACACACAAGCTTACTTACAAGCGTGCCGCCGTTATTTAAAATCACCCTTCCCGCTATTTTCATTTTGCGGTCGAGGTAAGACCTTAAAAGACCTCCGCCGTACTTTTCGGTTTCGAGAACGGTTACTTCGCCGCCGTTATAGCGAACTCTCAAACACGGCGAATCGGTGTGGCTGAGCACAACCTTTATGCTTTTGCCGCCCGCACGAGCCGCAAAAACACTGCCGCCCCGCACACGGAAATATCCTTTCGGATTTCCGCTTATTTTACCGTCTATATCGGCAAATCCCGCTTTTGCAAGCATTTTCGCGCAGTTTTCCGCCGCATGATAGCAGGTGTAAGACTTTGATAAAAATTCGCTTACGGTCATATTTTTTCTCCTTTTCCGGATAAATTTTCGCTGTTAAACGGCGCTTCGGCTATACTCTCCGACTTCGGCTCGGCGTCGGCTTTCTCCGCCGTTTCGCGCATTGCGTTAAGCCGCGCAAATGTTTTTTTGCGCACCGCAAGATAACATATGAGATGTACGGCAAGCGTGAACAGCCACGACACGGGGTACGAAATATACAGCATAATAAGCGTATGCCTGACTTCGAACACCGTGTAAATCCATAAAATGCGCACGCCCACAACGCCGAGCACAGATACTATCATTGGCATAACCGAACGCCCTATTCCTCGCAAGACTCCAACAAGCACTTCCATTATGCCGCACATAAAGTAAAACGTGCATACGATACTCATGCGTTCCGCGCCGTAGCTAAGCGCGTCGCCGCCTATTCCGTATAATTTCAGCAGAGGAGTCGCCAAAAGATACGCGCCCACACCGAGCACGAGTCCCACACCCGACGCAAGCACAAGACACTGCATAAGCGTAAGGTCTATATTTTCTGACTTTGCCGCTCCGTAGTTCTGCCCCGCAACCGTAAGGCACGACTGTGCTACGGCGTTCATTGCAACGTAAACAAAACCTTCTATATTTGCGGCGGTTGCGTTTCCCGTTACGGCAACGTCGCCGAAGCCGTTGATTGACGACTGAATAATTACGTTGCTGAACGAAAACACGGTGCCCTGAATACCTGCGGGCAATCCGATTTTTATAATATCTATAAGCGAAGCCTTATGTATTCGCAGTTTTTTAAATACGAGCTTAGCCGCGTCGCGCCTTAAAAGCAACGCGATTATTACTCCCGCCGCGCTAACCGCCTGCGCCGCCGTTGTGGCAACTCCTACGCCCGCAACACTCATTTTAAAACACGCTACCGTCAGAATATTAAGCGCGATATTCACAATACCGGAAAGCGCGAGTATTATAAGAGGTCGGCGCGTATCGCCGCAAGCACGCAGAACATTCGCTCCGAAGTTGTAAAGAAGATTAAACGGCATGCCGCAAAAATATATTTTAAGATAAAGCGCGGAAAGCGGCAACACGTTTTCGGGCGTGTTCATAAGCTTTAACATACTCCCCGAAAGGAAAAAGCCGAGTATTCCCACAGCCACTCCGCCTATAACGCTTACTATAAGCGACGTGTGAACGCTCTTTTGAATTTTATCGTTATCTCGTGCGCCCACATACCGCGCAACTATCGCAAGCGCGCCCACGCTCAGTCCTATAAACAGATTCGTGATAAGATTGATAAGCGCACCCGTGCTTCCCACTGCGCCCACCGCCGCTTCGCTCTCATCGCCCGCCCATCTGCCGAGCACTATTATATCGGCGGCGTTATACAGAAGTTGCAAAACCGAAGTAAGCACAAGCGGCAACGCAAATAAAACCGTTTTTTTAAGAAGCGGTCGCGTGCATAAATCCACCGGTGCTTTTTTAGGTTTTACTGCTTTTTCCATAAAAAAATAAATGCCCTTTCAAGCATTTATTTTACACCTCTGCGGCACTTCCGTCAACTTATTTATATCGTCAATTCGGGCAAGATTTATACCTTTGCTTTGTAAATATACGCAAGCCTGCCAATCGGCGCACATTCGCCCGATACATAATACGAAGATATATCGCCTATGTCGGTCACGTTATCGGAAACTTTGAAACTTACGGTAAAATCTTCGCCGCGGCGTATGTTCAGCGCGCTTAACGGAATCGCAAACTGCATATATTTTCCGCCGAGAGTAAACGAACCTACGCCCGTAGGTTTGTAGTCGTCGTCCGTAATCCGCTCCACCCCGCAGTCGCCGCTAAACGATGACAGTCGGTTTACGATATAGCCGAAGTCGCCCACAAATCCGCCGTTCTGCCCTTCTACGCCTATAAGAAGATTCATAAAGTTATTGTTTTCGGCAGTAGGCTTGCCCGCAATGTCGTTTACGCACTCGATTAAAAAATAAATATTTTCGCCGTCGTGCGTTACGCGTATTTCGCGCACGTCGTTGCGCATGGAATCGTCTTTATACACGGTACTGCCAGAAAAGCTTACGTAGTCGCGGTTTGCGGCATGTCTGTAATCAGTTGCCGTAACCGTAAAATCTTTATATACGCTTTTTACGCCGTTCCACTGATTTAGACCGTTTTTAATATTTATGCTTTTGCCGCTCACCGCATCCATACTGCCCGAATTACCCTTATAATCGCGGATATTGCGTACGGTCTGCAAGTAAAAGTTATCGGCATAGCCGCCCTTCATCATCTCTATGTCGCGGCTATACTCGCGCGTTACCGTATCGACGAAATACGTACCCCACTGATACGGCGCGTTTCCGCCCGAAAGTTTCAACGCAACCCACTCGTTCCAACCCGTTACAAACGCGTATTTGGGATTTTTGCGTATCGCAACCTGCCACTCCTCCTCGTAATTTACGCCGCTGTTTATTGCGTCGTCCGAGTGGTCGGCACCGCCCGTTGCCGAGTATCCTCTGCCCCACATGTTTTCCGACTCGTATGCCGTGTTCATGGAATTGTGATTGTTTACTGCGTTTGAAAACGGCGCGCGGTTATGCTGAGCCACCGATATATTCACAACTCCGCCGCGGCTCTGCCCCACAAGCTTTTGCTCGCCTTTGCCGTTGCCCGAACTGCTCCAATCCATCCACGGAAATCCGTGATTCAAGTAGTTTTCCGACACTTGCGTCACGTTGGTTTCGGCGGGCCACATAGATTCCCACACGTCGAAGTAGTTCAGCATATCGGAATCGAGTTCGCTTCTTACCGCAATTATTTGCGGCTTGCCGTCGGGACAAAACCACAAATCGCGGAAGTTCCCCGAGCGGTAAAATCCGTCGCGCTCAAACGGATTCGCATATGCGTTGCCCGTGCCCGAGTACAGCTTACGCACGGTTGCATTTGAATTCGTGTTGGTGTAAAACATGAATTTGGGTACGCGCCAACCGTCGTTTTGGTACTCTCTGAGCACGTTCGCTATTTGCTCTATTACCTCGAAATAGCAATAGCCGTTGGTCGCGTCGAACACAAGCACGTCTATTCCCGCCGATATAAACAGCTCTACGTGCTTGCGTATTACCCACGGGTCGAGACTGTTGTAGTATCCGTAAAGCGGTTCGCCCCAATAATGATACTGATTCATGGGCGTAGCGGCGGTATTTAAAGTCCACAACTCCACGTTGCTGCTTACGTTGCTCATGAGCTTTGTTATGTCATACTCGCCCGTCATTTCGCTCGCATGCTGTCCGAGCCATGTAAAATAAAACAGACACACGTATTTATCTTCGTCGAATCCGTCGGTGTAACCGAAACTTCGGTTGTAATCGTCGGTTGCGGTCAACTTACCGAGAGTAAGGTTTTTATCCGAATCGTCGCCCGACAAATCGCCGTCGGGCGTATAATAAAATGTAGGAGCGTTTTCGTCGCCTATTTCTATTTTAAAATCGTCCTTTTCATCGTCGTCGTCATTGTCATCAGAACCGTCGTCCGTTCCCGAGCCTTCGCCCGAACCCGTTCCCGAGCCGATACCCGTTCCCGAACCCGTGCCGTCGTCGCTCGGAGTACGCGTAAATCCGCAACCCGAGAGTGCCATTATAACAGCCAATATCAATGAAAGCATAATTGCGGTTTTTTTCACAGCGTTTTCCTCCATCGGCACGCGTACACGTGTATATACCGTATTGCCATTATACCACAGAGTAATAAACGTGTCAACCGCAGATAAACTTTACTTTATTTATATAACACGGCGCGCGGTTATGAAATAGCTGTCGCGTTTTGCGCTTATGGGTTCTATCACGGCATAATCCGACGCGGTGTGCAGAATAATGTTATCGCCGAGGTACAAAGCCACGTGACCTATACGCTCTATTCCCGTATTGTTGTAACGCGAATCGTTTGTAAAAAACAGCAGGTCGCCGCGTTTAATCTGATTTTTGGGCACGTATGCGCCTTGCAAACTCTGTTCGCGCGACGTCATTGCAAGATTCACGTTTGCTCCTGTTTTGAATATGTACTGCATGAGCGACGAGCAATCGTAGCTTTTGCCAGTAAAAGCTGTATTAAGCGCGCCGTTGCCCCAATGGTACCTTGGCGCGCCGAATACGTACGGAATACCCAAAAGCTTTTTTCCTTCGGTGATTACTTTTTCAACCGAACCGCTTGCCATTGAAAATTCAACGGTTTTAACGTAAGATGCCGAAACATAACCCACCGTATTTTTATAGAGAATTTCGTACCAACTCCCCGCCTTGCGCACGGGCATTACCATATCGGATTTATCCATAACGCCGATAGACGAATAGCTCGTGCCCGCTCCGCTCCGTATGTTAAGCCCGTTTACCGTAGACATTATCAGCGAATCGGTTGCGGGTTTGGGTTCTTCCGGCGCGGGAGGCTCGGGTGCGGGGTCTTCCGGCGCGGGAGGCTCGGGTGCGGGGTCTTCCGGTGCGGGTTCATTAGGTTCTTCGGGAACTTCGGGGTTCTCGGGAACTTCGGGATATGTAGGAAGTTGCGGCTCGTCAGATATATCGGGCGGAGTTGCGCCCGCATTTACGTTGTCGGATTTTCCGCATCCGTACATAACCATGCTCATTACTGCGGCAAAAATTACACACATGATTTTTTTCATAGTTACTTTCTCCGATGTATTTTCGGACAAATTGTAACATGCAAAAAGGCAACGAGTCAATACCGTTGCCCTTTGTCAAATTCTGCTTTTTTTACGTCAAACCTTAACCTGTTACTCAGAATTTATTACCGCTGCCGTTACTTTTCTTCTATGCCGAGAGTTGCAAGGAATTTCATAAACGCGGCTTTTCCTTTTTCGTCGGACTTGAAAACCGCCGTGTTCACAAGGATTTCTTCGCATATGCGGTTAATTTCGTCTCTTACGTTAAGCTTTGCCTCGGCGGGAACAAGTTTGCCCGAACCCGATGCTTTTAAAATGCGTTCTATCATTGCCTTGTGACACTGCATATCGGGCGAAAGCTTGGATTCGTTGTATTTTTCCTCTTTGGTAACATACTTTTCGATTTCGGCAATCTGTTTTGCGAGTCTTCCGGGAAGCACAAACAAACCCATTGCCTCGATAAGCCCTATGCTTTCGCTTTTAATGTTATGGTACTCGGGGTGAGCGTGGAATATGCCGTCGGGATACTCCTTTGTGGTGCGGTTGTTGCGCAGTATAATTTCCAAAACGTATTTATCGTCGGCGCGGCGCACAATGGGCGTGATTGCATTGTGTTTTTCGCTCGTTTCGGCTATTATGTCTACGCTCTCGTCGCTGTAAGACGCCCATGCGTCGTTTACTTTCGCGGCAAACTCGATAAGTTTTTCGCGGTTCGAACAACTGAGGCGAAGCACCGAATTGTACCAATCGACAATGCACATGTCTATATACGGATACTCTTTGTTTTTGAGTTTTATGCGCGCGGGAGCCTTATGCATGGGCATTACCTTTGCCCCGCCCTGAAAATGGTCGTGCGTAAGAACGCTGCCGCCGATTCTCGGAAGCGCCGCATTACAGCCTATAAAGTAATTCGGCATAAAATCGACAAAATCGAAAAGCTTTTCTATTGTGGAAGCATCCACTTTCATGGGTACGTGTTCGCCGTTCACCGCAATGCCGTGCTGATTAAAGTAGGCATACGGCGAAAACTGCCAAAACCATTCTTCGCCGCCTAAGGTAACGGGAACGGTGCGAAGCGTTTGACGTATCTGACCGCCGTACGCGTAACCCTCGTTTTCCTTGCATATACTGCACGCGGGATATTCGCTTTTCTGATTTTTAAGTGCGGCGGCGGTTTCGCGGTTGTCTTTTTCGGGACGGCATGTATTAACCGTTATTTCGAGTTTGCCGCGAGTGCCCTTTGCCTCCCACTTGATGTTTTCGCTTATTTTGCCGAGCTTGATGTAATCGCTTTTAATGCCGTAATCATACAGCCAGTCGAATGCTTTTTGCGGGTTCTTGCGGTGCAAGTCGCCGAACATGTCGGTTATTTCCGCAGGACGCTTGCAAACAATGTTCATGAGCTTGCCCGCAAAGTATTCGCGCTTGTCTTCGGTTATTATGCCGTTTTCAACCGCATAAGAAACAAGAGGTTCTATTACGGAATCGGGGCGGTCGAGTGCTTCGATTGCATCGTAGTCCACTTCGTACTGAACGTAATCGTGCAATTTAAGCTCGTCCAAAATAAGATTGCGCGCCCAAATCACGTCTAAATCGTCAAGCAGTAAGTGAGCTTGTGCGTAGTAGAGTAAACTCTCTACCGAGGGATAAATTAACATAAATATTTGCTCCTTTGATTTTATTCGGGTTTAACCGTATTGATATATTTTTCCACCTGAAACAGCTTCCAAGGATTCTTTTCAAGCGGAGGAAATACCTTAAATACCATAGTTTGTTTTGTAGTGGGATGACTGAATGTAAGCTGATACGCCCAAAGCGCAAGGTTGTAACCCTTTGCTATCGTATCGCCGCCGTACTTTGCGTCGCCGAACACGGGATTGCCTATGTTGGCTAACTGCGCGCGTATCTGATGACTTCGTCCCGTATACAAATTCACATCGAGTAAAGCGACTTTCGAATTGTATTCGAGCACCTTGTAATCGAGCTCGGCGAACTTCGCGCCCTCTACCTTTGCCACCGACACGGTAACAGTGTTTTCCTTTTCGTTTTTAACAAGCCAATCGCCGAGGCGCGCACGCATGTCGCGCGGAGTTCCCACCGTAACCGCAAGATACTTTTTTGTCATTTCGCCGGCTTGAATTTGTTTGGTAAGACGTTCGGCGGCTTTGCTGTTGCGGGCAAACACCATAACCCCTCCCGTGGGGCGGTCGAGCCTGTGAACAAGCCCTATAAAAGCATTGCCCGGCTTGTTGTATTTTATTTTAACGTATTCTTTAATGATGTTCAGAAAATCCGGGTCGCCGCTGCTGTCCTCCTGCGTGGGGACGTTATGCGGCTTTACCGCCACGATTATCTGATTGTCCTCGTAAAGAATAACGGGTTCGTTTTCCATTTCTTTTTCCTTATTTTTTAACTTCAATCCGTAACTTGTTTGAGCCAACTTGTTTTTTAACTTCAATCCGTTACTTTGCAATCCATAGCGACGAATTACCGCAAGGAAGCAATATGTCTTTTTCCGAAGTGGGCAAACTCAGTTCATAACCGCGCGTACTGCCCGCAGGGAGATTCAGCGTTAATATGTTCTGCATTACCCGTGCGCCGAGTCCCGTTGTGTAGCTGTTTATAAGATAAAACAACGGATTATCCGACAGCACTCCCGCGGTAAGTTTTACAAGGTCGTATAAGCCGTCCTCTAACTTCCACGTTTCTCCGCTCGGTCCGCGCCCGTACGACGGCGGGTCCATTATAACGGCGTCATACGTTTTGCCGCGCTTAATCTCTCGGGCAACGAATTTTGCGCAGTCGTCTACAATGTAACGCACTCTGTCGCCGCCAACCTCGGAAAGCTCGCAGTTTTGCTTTGCTCTGTCAACCATGCCCTTAGCCGCATCTACATGAGTTACGAACGCGCCTTCTCGGGCAAGCGCGACCGTAGCTCCGCCCGTGTAAGCAAACAGATTGAGCACTCGTATTTCGCGTCCAGAGTTTTTCACAAGTCCGCGCATTGCGTCCCAATTATAAGACTGCTCGGGAAACAGTCCCGTATGTTTAAACCCCATGGGTTTTACGGCAAACTTCAAATCGCGGTACTTAATCTGCCACTGCTCGGGATACGGTCGGAATTTTTCCCAATATCCGCCGCCGCTGTTACTGCGTACGTACCGCGCGCACAAGCCATTGTATTTTCCGAGGTCGAACTGCGGTTTCCAAATAACCTGCGGGTCGGGGCGCAGTAATATTACGTTTCCCCACCGCTCCAACTTTTCGCCGCCGCCGGTTGCTATAACCTCGTAATCTTGCCACCCGCTTGCTATGCCGGTTTCAATCATAACTTTTTAATGGCGATATATGCCGTTTTTCCGTTTATGTCCGTCTTTTCTCCGTCCGCATTTTGCGTGAGCCTGTCGCAAAGCACAGCCGAACAGATTTCGTTTTTAAACGCCTTGACCGCATCGATAACTTCGCTGTCGCCGCCGACGCTCAGTTCTATGTGGTCGGTAACTTCGAATCCCGCGTCTTTACGCATTGCCTGAATTTTGCTTACAAGTTCGCGCATAAATCCCTCGGCTATAAGCTCGGGAGTAAGCGCGGTGTCAAGCACGCATGTAACAAGGTTTCCGCTTTCGGCGGCGTAACCTTCGCGGCTTACAACCTTTGTAAGCAAATCGCTTTCGGTAAACTCCACTTCGGTTCCGTCTATCACAGCCTTATAAGTCTTGCCGCCCGCCGTACCCAACACCGCTTCTTCGCCGTGATTTGCAAGATATTCGCGGATTGCGCCTATAAGCTTTCCGTACTTCGGACCGAGAGTTCTCAGTTGCGGCTTTGCTTCGTAAGCCACGTATTCGGCGGCGCCCGAAATAATCTCGATATGTTTTACGTTGAGTTCGTCGGCTATTACGGCTTTCATTTCGTCGCCGAGTTTTCCCGCGCCTTCGCCCGCAAGCATCAGTCTGCCGAGAGGCTGACGGTTTTTGATTTGGCTTGCATTACGGGCGCTGCGCCCGAGCGTTGCCGCCTCTAAAACAATCGCCATGTCGCTCTCCAAGTCTTTATCGATAAACTTGCTTTCGCATTTGGGGAACTTGCATAAATGAACCGACAAGGGAGCTTTTTTGTCTACCGAGCGCACTATGTTCTGATAAATGCTTTCGCATATAAAAGGAGTAAACGGAGCGGCTACGCGAATAAGCGTTTCCAAAACAGTGTAAAGAGTCATATACGCCGCAACTTTATCGTCCGACATGTCACTGCCCCAATAGCGTTCGCGGCAACGGCGAACGTACCAATTACTCAGGCTGTCGGTAAAGTCGCCTATCGCGCGCGCCGACTCGGTGATTTTGTAGTCGTTCAAATTTTCGTCAACCGTTTTCACAAGCGAGTTTAGCGAGCTTAAAACCCACTTGTCCATAACCGAAAGTTTGCAGTCTTTAAGCTTATACGCAGTGGGGTCGAATTTGTCTATTTCGGCGTACAGCACGTAAAAACAGTAGGTGTTCCACAATGTTCCGAGGAATTTGCGCTGAGCCTCCGAAACCGCCTCGGGATAAAAACGACTCGGTAAGTACGGCGCGCTTGCTGTGTAAAAATACCACCGCACCGCGTCGCTACCCTGAACGTCGAGTACCGACCACGGGTCTACCACGTTGCCCTTGTGCTTGCTCATTTTGAGTCCGTTTTTGTCGCACACGTGCCCGAGTACTATGCAGTTTTTAAACGGCGATTTATCGAACAGCAGAGTAGATATTGCAAGAAGCGTGTAAAACCAACCGCGCGTTTGGTCAACCGCCTCGGATATGAAATCCGCGGGGAAAGTTTTTTCGAAAACATCCTTGTTTTCAAACGGGTAATGATACTGCGCAAACGGCATGCTTCCCGAGTCGAACCAACAGTCTATTACCTCGGGCGTGCGGTGCATAGTGCCTCCGCAACCGCATTTAAACGTCACGGAATCAACGTAAGGCTTGTGAAGCTCTATATCGCCCTTTATGCCGCCCAACTTTTTGAGCTCGTCTTTACTGCCTACTACATGGGTTTTTCCGCACTTGTCGCATACCCATATAGGCAGAGGAGTGCCCCAATAACGGTCGCGCGATAAGCCCCAGTCTATTACGTTTTCCAAAAAGTTTCCCATGCGCCCCGACCCGATACTTTCGGGCATCCAATTTACCGACGCATTGTTCTTGACAAGTCTGTCGCGCACTTCGGTCATTTTTATAAACCACGTACTGCGCGCGTAATAAAGAAGCGGAGTGTCGCAACGCCAACAAAAAGGATAGCTGTGAGTGTAAAGCATTTCTTTGAAAAGCAAACCTTTCTGTTTGAGATGTTTCAGTATAAGCTTATCGGCGTCTTTACAGAACACGCCCGCAAAATCGGTTGCTTCGCCAATGAACTTGCCCGCCTCGTCTACCATCATTACAAACGGCAGATTGTATTTGCGCCCTACTCGCGCGTCGTCCTCGCCGAACGCGGGTGCAATGTGTACAATGCCCGTGCCGTCGGTAAGAGTAACGTAGCCGTCGCAAACCGCATAATGGCAATCTTGTTTGCCCTTTTTGTAATAATCGAAAAGCGGCTTGTATTTTACGTGTTCGTATTCTTTGCCTTTTTTTACTTCTACGATTTTATAATCGCCGTCAAAGTGCTTGCTCACAAGCTCGGAGGCAAGAATATAACGCGCTCCGTCCTTTTCTACGGTAGCGTAATCGTAATCGGGATTAAAGCAAAGCGCGACGTTGCTCGGAAGCGTCCAAGGCGTAGTCGTCCATGCAAGAATATATGTGTTATCCTTGCCTTCAACCCCGAACTTTACGACGCAGGTTTTTTCCTCTACGTCTTTATATCCTTGCGCAACTTCGTGGCTTGAAAGCGCCGTTCCGCAACGCGGGCAATAAGGCACTATTTTGTGCCCTTTGTATATAAGACCTTTTTTGTCTATTTCACCGAGTGCCCACCACACCGACTCGATGTATTTATCGTCGTAGGTTATATACGGGTTGTCCATGTCGACCCAATATCCCACGCGGTCGCTCATTTTTTCCCATTCGCCCTTGTACTTCCATACGCTCTCTTTGCACTTACTTATAAAAGGCTCTATTCCGTATTTTTCTATATCGCCTTTGCCGTCGAATCCGAGTTGCTTTTCCACTTCGAGCTCTACGGGCAGTCCGTGAGTGTCCCACCCCGCTTTTCTGCGCACGTGAAAACCTTTCATGGTTTTGTATCGCGGTATTATATCCTTCATTACGCGCGTTAAAATATGCCCTATATGCGGCTTGCCGTTAGCCGTGGGAGGTCCGTCGTAAAACGAAAATTCTTTGCCCTTCGCCGTGGCTTCCAAGGTTTTGTTGAAAACGTCGTTTTCTTTCCAAAACTCTATGATTTTTTTTTCACGTAAACACGAATCCGCGTTTGCATCGGCTTTTTTGTACATAATGCCCTTTCCTTTCTTAAAGTGTAAAATCTGCGAAAAACCGCACGGCGCATTTTTGCCGAGCGGTCGCGCTACTGCACGAGTGCGCATGTTACTTTTTTATTATACCCGAACATAGCGCGTCGTGTCAATTAAATTGTATCGGTTGATTTTGCGGACGCAAATATCAACGCCCCGCAGTGGCGGCAAACAGAGTGATTGCATGCACGGCGGCAATAAAGAGAGTAATTACCCTCTCTCCTCAACGTCAGTCGCAGGAAAACAGCCCGAGGTCTTTGAGTATGGATTCCAAATCCTCGGTAGGATTAAGCGCTTCTTCAAACGAAAATCCCGACGGACTGCGGTCGGCGTAATCCTTTTTTGCGGGAGCGGAAGCCGCGGCGGAATGTTCGGGCGAGGGCGGAACCGTTTCGGTCGCGCTTTCGCTCTTGCGCTCGCGGTGTTCGCGCTCTTTTTCGGCGGCAAAATACCGCTTTATTCTTTCCATGGGGTCGAAGTTCCCCGTAAGCACGGGCGAATCGGGGTCGGCGTCGGGAAGTAAGTCCTTAATGCTCGCGTCGCCGCCGTCCGACTCTGCTTTTACGTTGACGTATCCTATTCTTACGTCATCGCTCGAATCGGAGTCGGCTTGCTCCGACACCGCCGTTTCGTCTTTTCCGCTCACGCGCGAGAGTATCTTATCCATGCGGCGATTGAACTCGCCCGCCTCTTTCAGACGCGAATCGAGCGGGTACTCGTCGAGCAGTTTATCGTAATATTTTGTCCACTTTTCGTGAAATGCTTTAAGCCGCGTTATTTCCTGATTGTATTTAAGGCGGCTGAGCCGTTCGATTTCTTCCGCCTTAGCCACAGCCGAAACGATAGCTTTGCTTATTTGTCCGCTTTTTTCGCGGTATGAATTAAGTTCTTTTTCGGCGTCCTGCTTTTCGTCGAGAAGCTCTTTTATGCGGTCGCGCTGTTTAACGACGGTGCTCTCGTATTCGCGTTTGATTGCGGCTATATAATCCTCGACTTCTTTGGGCGAATAGCCTTTTTTGGTTATCGTAAATTCCATGATTATTTTTTTGCTCCCAAAAGCCCGAGTTTCAACTCGTAAAGCTTGTCCGATAAATCCACTTTATATATATGCGGATTGCTGAGTCTTTTATACTCATCCCAGAATTTATCGAGTTCGGTTGCGGAAAAAGTAAGCGATTCGTTAAGCGACGGACATTTGTACACGCATTTGCCGCCGGCGAATATCTGTTTGTGCAAGCACCGAGCCTCGTAGTCGTCGAGCGTCGTCTGTTTCCACCTGTCGACGGCATGAGTGAGAGTGAGCGGCTTAACAAGCGGTTTTTCGTCTCTGAGCGCGATAAGGTCGGCAAACGCTTTGCCGCTGTCTTTTTCGTAAATGCGGTAAACGGTTTTAAAGCCCGGATTGGTTACTTTTTCCGTGGAGTCGCTGAACTTCATGCGAGGATACCTTACTCCGCCGCGCTCGATTTCGGCAAGCTTGTATACTCCGCCGAGCGACGGCATATCGTGGCTTGTTATAAGCTTTGTGCCCACTCCGTAAACGTCTATCCGCGCCCCTTGTAGACGCAACTGACTTATAAGGTTTTCGTCTATATCGTTGCTTGCGAATATAATCGCGTCGGTAAATCCTGCGTCGTCGAGCATCGCGCGCGCCTTTTTGCTGAGATACGCCAAATCGCCGCTGTCAAGACGTATGCCTACCGGCTTATGCCCCGCCTTGCGCAATTTTTCGAATACTTTTATTGCGTTGGGAACGCCCGACTTCAAAGTGTCGAATGTATCCACAAGCAACAGACAGTTATCGGGATAAATTTTTGCAAAAGCCTCGAACGCTTCGAGCTCGCTAGGATAACTCATAACCCAACTGTGCGAGTGCGTACCCTTAACGTCGATTTTAAACATCTGCCCCGCAAGAACATTACTTGTTCCTTTGCAACCGCCTATTATGCTCGCACGCGCGCCGTATATTCCCGCATCGGGACCTTGCGCTCGTCTGAGCCCGAATTCCACAACCGTTTTGTCGCCTGCCGCAAGCACTATTCTCGACGCCTTTGTTGCTATAAGCGTCTGATGGCTCACAATGTTAAGCAGAGTGGTTTCGATAAGCTGAGCCTCGATAAGCGGAGCTTTTACAACCATAATAGGCTCGCCGGGAAAAACGACTTCGCCCTCCTCTACCGAATATATATCGCCCGTGAATTTGAAAGCGCTTAAATAATCGATAAATTCGGGTGCGAATATACCGAGTCCCGACAGATATTCTATATCGGCTTTGTCGAAACGCAGATTTTTTATGTAATCGACAGCCTGTTCGAGTCCCGCCGCTATTGCGTAATTAAGTTGTCCGTTATGGCGGAAAAACAAATCGAATACGGCCTGATTTTTATAAGAACCGTCTAAGTAGTACCCGTTCATCATTGTGAGCTGGTACAAATCTGTCATCATGGTAAGGTTGCGCGGATTAGTATTCGTCATCGTTATTTTTCCTTCTTGCCTTTACGGCAATGTAAAGCATTATTAAACCAAGATATATAACAAGCGCGGGCAACACAACGCTCCACCCCGCAACGCCGCCGCTTTGCAATGCGAACAAAGCCGCCGCAACTCCGAACAGTGCGATAACCCTTAGATGCAAAAACCACTCGTGCGTAAACAGCATTGTAAACAACGACGCAATCGCGGGTATGGCTATATACAAAGGGTACAGCCGAGCGTATCCCGCCGAAGTGACTTCGGTGAGAAGTTCTATAAGCGCGGGTACGTTAAAGCAAAAACTTATCCAAAGCGAAACGCTGTTTAGGCTAATGAGCGCGCTCGATAAAAATATAAGTCCGACCGCAAACAAAAGCGTGCCGCAAACCGCACTGCCTACTTTAACGGGTATTACGTTTAAGCCGCACAGCAAAAGAAAAAAACCCGCAAGCAACACAATGCCCGCCGCCGTTATATTGCACGCAAGTTTCCGCCCGCGCGACAGCTCCTGTATTTCGTCAGTCGAGTTATTCATTAAATACTCTCCGTAAGCTAATTATCGTGTATTTCGTCGGTGTCGTTTGCGTTTTCGCCGTCGGTGTCGTTCGATTCGGTTTTTACGTCCGATTCGTCCGCATCATTTTGCGCGTCTTGCTCCGAATTTTCTTGCGCGTCGGCGGTAACGCCATCGCCGTCCGATACGTCAATCAGCGATTCGTCGATTTCCGTTTCGGTTTTGGAAAACATTTTGGCGAAAAAGCCCTTTTCTTTTTTCTCATTCGAGTAATCGTTGGGGTGACTGAGTATGCTCTTATCGTAGCCGTAGTAGCTACTGTCGAGTTTATCCTTATCCACCATAATAAATACCTTTTTGCCCGCGGCTCGCGCCATGTACAAATGAGTCAATATTATCGCTATGCCGACAACAATGAGTATTGCGCTAAGCAACTGACTTACGCGCACAACGCCCGGTACAAGCCAAAGAGCGTCTTGTCTCAGTCCTTCTATTATAACGCGCACTATTCCGTACCAAATAAGATATACGCTAAGCGAAAAGCCGTCGAAACTTTTGCGTTTTCCGTTGTATATCCACATCATGAGCGCAAAGCCTATAAGATTGCAGAACGATTCGTAAAAGAAAGTCGCCTGATAGTAGCCGCTCGCCACTCCGTGAAGTGCCGCATGCTCTGGGTCGATGAACACGGCGTAAGGAAACCACTGCATGGAAGGATTCGTTACGGGATTTCCGAAAGCTTCCTGGTTTGCGAAGTTTCCCCATCTGCCTATTGCCTGACCGAGTATTATTACGGTAAACGCAAGGTCCGCCATTTGCAGAAATGTGGCTTTGTTCTGCGGGTCTTTGTTGCGTTTCCAAAAGTGGACTATAATGCCGCCTATTACCGCGCCTATAAGACCGCCGTAAATTGCAAGACCGCTCAGTCCGCCCGTTTCCAAGCCTATAAACTTTTTAAAAGTCCACACTCCGCCGTCGATTATATCGAAGATAACGTAATAAACACGCGCTCCTATTATGGCAAGCGGAATACATATGATGCAAATGTCGAACACGAGGTCTTTAAAATATCCGCGCTTTGTCGCCATGAAATACGCAATTATAATGCACGCAACCATAGCCGCGCCTATTAAAAAGCCGTACCAATTAAAGCCGCCGTTGCATGCGGAAATAATAAACCCAAACGCATTATTCATGCTAACATTATATAACAGCGAATACCCGTTTGTCAATG
>CAMUAL010000001.1 GCA_947086925.1 uncultured Clostridia bacterium | reverse complement strand
TACGGATATACGTGACCGAGTGGGCAACGAACACGTAGCGTTAAGACGCGCCCGTATGCGCCGCCGTCAGCCGCGGGCAAAGTTATGCCGCCCTATTTTAAGTTCCACCTTTAAGCTCCAAATCCACTTGCTTGTTGCGGTGGCGGGATTGTAATAGTAAAGACAGCCGTTTGTGGGGTCCCAACCGTTTAGCGCGTCGCGCGCGGCGTTATATGCCGTTTGATTGGGGCTGAGGTTTATCTGACCGTCGGCAACCGCGGTAAACGCGCCCGCCTGATATATTACGCCCGAAACCGTGTTGGGGAAACTCGACGACTTAACGCGGTTGAGTACTACTGCGGCAACCGCAACCTGCCCCGTGTAAGGCTCGCCCCGAGCCTCGCCGTAAACGCACCTTGCAAGAAGGTTAAGGTCGGCACTGCTTGCGGTGCTCGACGAGCCCGACGACGAAGTAAGAGTTATTCCGAGTGCCGCCTCGGTTTTGGGTCCGACTATTCCGTCTACCGCAAGTCTCTTTGCTCTTTGGAAGTTCTTTACCCCCGCAAGCGTTTTCGGTCCCCATATGCCGTCTACCGCTATCGAGTAATACCCGAGCTGCTTTAAGCGCGTCTGCACGGCGGTTATGTTCTGCTTTGTATCGCCTTTCAGTATGTTTGCGGCATCTGCCGAAGTTGCTCCGCCGAGCAACCCGAACGCCATAATTAGCGCAATCATAACAAGGCATATTCTGATTCTTTTATTCATTTTCCCTCCGTCTTTTGTGTTTTCCGCTTTTATCTCAGCGCGTCGGCTATAAGCGACTTGTACCTGATTCCGTTTGCTCCATTGCTTTCGGACTGCGGATAAGCCGTGCTTACCGTGTCGTTACCGTAGCCTAAGCCGAGTTTTACCGTAAGACCGCCGCCGAGCGTTACGCAAACCGAATATCCTATTCCGTTGCGTTTAAGCACCGCCGTTGCGATAAGGCTTATATCGTTTAAACTCGCTTTAACCGCACCGTAAGCCGAATCGAAATCGGAAATGCCGTCGAGCCGCTCCGCAAGATAATAATCTATTGCGGCGGATACTTCGTTTGCCGCGCTTACTGCCGACCGCGAATACGAATCTGCGCGCACATAAGTGAGCAAAAGCTTTTCTTCGGAATTAGTATTAACCGCACAACCGCAAAATATTTGCGTTGCCGCAAAAAGAAATACGGTAAAGATGCAAATTTTTTTCGCGTTCTTTTTCATTGTTTATGTATCCTCTTTTTCATTCTTATTATGCCGCGGCGCAATATTGAAAAAAATCGGCTCGCCGCAATCACGACAATACCGATTATATCCGATTTTTTCCGTATTAAACTATTTTTTTATATTTGCGATTATACAGTCGCGGCATATTGCGCCCATAATCCGCCGCGGCGCAAGCTTTCCGCCGCCGCACGCGCCGATAATTCCGATTCGAAAAGTCCGCAACAGCAACTGCCCGAACCCGTCATAAACACCGCCGCGGGATTTTGCGCTTTTATTGCGTCGAGCGTATGCGAAATATCGGGACACAGTTTTATTGCGGGAAGCGTTAGCGCGTTATTTATGTGTAAAGCCGCGCCGAACGTATCGCCCGCTTTAAGCGCGCATATAAGAGCGTTCGTATCGGTAGGGCAAAAGCTTTTGCTCGGGTACATTTTATCGAACTCGCGGTATGCCGCGCCGCTTTTCACTCCACCGCCGCCGTTTGCTATAACCAAATGCAATTCGGGCAAAGCTACGGGCGTAACCGTTTCGCCCGTGCCGCTCATAACAGAGCACCCGCCGCCGATAAGCGCGGGCACGTCGCTACCCACGCAGACGCTTTCGCCGATTACGTTTTCGCCGAAGTACTGCGGCATGAAATTCAAAGCCGCCTTTATCACCGCCGCCGCATCGGCAGACGAGCCGCCGAGACCGCCCGCAACGGGTATACCCTTTTTAACGTAAACGTCCGCGCCCAAAAAGGGGTAAACCGACTGCAAAAACTCCAACGCTTTTACCGCCGAATTGTTTTCGCCTATCTCGGGCGAATCGAAACGCACCGAAATTCTTTTATCGTGCGAAAAGGAAATTCTAAGCTCGTCGTACACGTTCACCGAGGCGACAACGCTTTCAAGCTCGTGCATGCCGTCTCGCAAGCCCAAGATATTAAGCGACAAATTAACTTTGCCGTATGCTTTTATTTCCGTTTCCGTGATTTTAACCCTTTTGCCTTTATGCCGTCAATTCTTTTTCGAAAGGTATTCGTCGATAGCCTTTGCCGCAAGCTTGCCCGCGCCCATAGCCGATATTACCGTTGCCGCGCCCGTCACCGCATCGCCGCCGGCATACACTCCGCTACGCGTGGTAAGCCCGTTCTCGTCTACTATTATGCCGCCGTGCGCATTTACTTGCAGTCCGCTCGTGGTGTCTTTAATAAGCGGATTAGGCGAAGTGCCTATCGCCATAATTACCGAATCCACGTCTAAGGTAAATTCCGAGCCTTCCACCGGCACGGGACGACGCCTGCCTTTATTGTCTGGTTCGCCGAGTTCCATGCGTATGCACTTAATGCCGCAGACGAATCCGTTTTTGGGGTCGCGCGGATTTTCGGGGTTGTCGTAACCGAATATTTCCACCGGATTGCAAAGCAGTTTAAACTCGATTCCCTCCTCCTCGGCATGTTCAACTTCTTCACGCCTTGCGGGGAGTTCTTCCATAGAGCGACGATATACTATGTACACTTTTTCCGCTCCGAGTCTGAGCGCGGTACGCGCCGCGTCCATAGCCACGTTGCCGCCGCCTACGACCGCAAATTTACAGCCCTTCATAATTGGGGTGTCGGGATTATCCTTATATGCCTTCATAAGGTTACTGCGCGTTAAAAACTCGTTGGCGGAATATACGCCCTTGTACGATTCGCCTTTTATACCCATAAAGTTGGGAAGCCCTGCGCCCGAGCCGATAAACACCGCCTTATACCCCATGTCGAAAAGTTCGTCTACGGTAAGAGTTTTGCCTATTACGACGTTTGTTTCAACGTCTACGCCCAAAGCCTTTAACGTATTTACCTCTTTTGCCACAATCGATTTGGGAAGTCTGAATTCCGGTATGCCGTACACAAGCACGCCGCCCGCCGTGTGCAGAGCCTCGTACACCGTAACCTTATAACCCTTTTTCGCAAGGTCGCCCGCGCACGTAAGACCCGACGGACCCGAGCCTACCACCGCCACTTTATGCCCGTTGCTTTTTTCCGCTTCGGGGATTTCCGACGAATGGGCGTTGTGATAGTCGGCGACAAAGCGTTCGAGTCTGCCTATGCCCACGGGCTCGAATTTAATGCCGAGCGTGCACTTGCTTTCGCACTGAGTTTCCTGCGGGCAAACTCTGCCGCAAACCGCGGGAAGCGACGACGAGCCGTATATAACCTTATACGCGCCCTCATAGTCTTTTTCTTTGATTTTCGTTATAAAATCGGGTATGTTGATATTTACGGGACAACCTTCTACGCAAGGTCTGTTTTTGCAGTTAAGACAACGCTGAGCCTCGGCAACCGCAATTTCTTCGGTGTAGCCGAGCGCAACCTCGCGGAAGTTTTTCGCACGCTCCGCCGCGTTTTGCGTGGGCATTTCATGCTTTTTCGGATTGATTGCCATAATTACTTACCCCCTTTTGCGTTTTTAAACAGATTGCATGTTTCCTCGTGCGCCTTACGCTCGAAATCCGCATACATTCTTCCGCGCGACATAGCCTCGTCGAAGTCGATTTCGTAAGCGTTGAAGTCGGGACCGTCTACGCATGCAAATTCGGTTATTCTTTTTCCGTCGCGGTTAAGGGTAAGACGGCAACCGCCGCACATGCCGGTGCCGTCTATCATAATGGGATTCATCGACGCGGTTACGGGCGTGCCGTAAGGCTTAGCCGTAAGCGTAACGAACTTCATCATAATAAGCGGACCTATCGTAATTATCATATCGAATTTTTCGCCCGCGGCAAGCATTTCGCCGAGAGGTACGGTTACGTTGCCGTGCCGCCCGTACGAGCCGTCGTCGGTCATAACGGTGAGCGAATCGGAACACTTTTTAAACTCGTCTTCCAAAATAAGAAGGTCTTTACTGCGGAATCCGATTATGCTTGTAACGCGCGTGCCTTGCGCATGAAGCGCCGCGGCTACGGGCATTGCTATTGCACAGCCTACTCCGCCGCCCACAACGCACACGTTTTTAAGCCCCTCTATGTGAGTGGGAACGCCGAGCGGCCCCGCGAAATCGGTTATAAAATCCCCTTCGTTTTTACGGTTGAGTTTTTCGGTTGTCGCACCGACTATCTGAAAAATTATTTTAACCGTTCCTTCGGCGGGGTTTACGCCCGCCACGGTCAGCGGGATTCTTTCACCCTCGTCGTCTACGCGCAGAATAATAAACTGTCCCGCTTTGGCTTTTCGGGCAACAAGCGGAGCTTCTATTTCCATTTGCGTAACCGTCGGATTAAGGTTCTTTCTTCTGACGATTTTATACATACGTTTCACCCTTTTATAAGTTTTTTATTTTGTTTTTTTTATATTATATCACATCAAATCCGATTTTGCAATACTTAAATTATGTATAATGCAATTAAAAAACCGCCGATTGTATTTCGGCGGCTTTGTGCGGATTCATTTACTGAGCAGTTTTATTTTCCGCTTAAACACCTGTATGTTACGATTCGTTCGCCGCCCGACAGCGGAAGCGCGATTCCGGGGTTTTGAAGAAGCACGTTTTCGGGCGTTGTGCCGAGAGCCTTTGCCGCCTCCCAAAGCGTTTCGCCCTTGCGCGCTATGTGGATTGCAACCGCGCCCGTAGGCAAAGCTCTTTCCTCGCCCAAATCGAGCTGACTTATAACGTATTTGACTTCTTCGCGGCACGCGCTGTATTCAACCGCAATGTCGGCTTTAATGTCGAGCTCGCCGTCGCGGCGCACCTTTACCGTTACGTCGGTAACTAT
Source organism: uncultured Clostridia bacterium (assembly GCA_947086925.1). Taxonomy (GTDB): domain Bacteria; phylum Bacillota; class Clostridia; order Christensenellales; family Pumilibacteraceae; genus Pumilibacter. The sequence goes on along the minus strand of CAMUAL010000001.1, from coordinate 99,403 downwards.
TCCCTTTGCCGTAACCGTGTCGCCCTCTTTAAGCGGCGCGGAAACCGTTATCGAAAAAGGAAGTTCCACAGCCGCCGACGCTTTTTGTCCGTCCTCGGTGGCATAAACCACTCCGCAAGCAACCATACCCTCGGCGGTGAGTTTTCCGTCAGCCGCCTCCGCGCCCGTTATGCTGAGTCTGCTTCCGCACACCGCAAGTATTCTGTCGGCGGCGGGCATGCTTTCGTCTAACGTCACCTTGCCTTCCACGCGCTCGAAAAACATGTCCTCGCAAAGCGGCACGGGCATTTTAATCGATTCGCCCGATATTAAAAGCTCATTGCTTACGCTGAAAGCGTCGCACACGGGATTAACCGAATCTTCCGAATACGTGCAGTAGTTTAACATGAGCGTGTACGACAACGCTACGCTCGCGCTCTCGCCGCCGATAAGCTCGGCACTGCATGACGAAACGGTTGCGCCCACAAAGCAAATGTCGCTGCTGTGCGTGCCGATTGCCGCAAGCTCGCACGTAAAGGGAGTTTCGTGTCGAATCGAAACAATCGAATCGCCCTTGCGCGCGGTTATATCGGTTATAATTACACCCTCAACCGAAATCATGTCGATATTAGCCACGCGTTTAACAACCGTGCATCTCGGCTCGCAGAATAAAAGCTCGTCTACGTCGCCCGCATTTGCCGTGTCGGTTACGGGCTGACTCTCGCTGCCCTTTGCGCCGAGACGGGTATAATTCAAGCGGTCGTCATGGGTGTAAATCCCCTCGCCGCCGTCGGTAAGGCAACGAATATCGCCCGAGCCTACCCCCATAAGCCGCACCTGAGCCACGCAAACAAGCTTTATTTCCTGCTCGGTTGCAAGAGCTATGTCGGTATCGAGTACCGAACATTCCAAAACGGGCTGACTGCCGGCGGTTATGCCGTCGCCCGTCAGTTTGTCGGTGAATTCGGCTACATAGTCAAGGCTACGGCAAATACCGTCGCCGTCAAGCACAAGCACCCGAAAATTCGCCTTTCCGCTGTACCGCGCTTCTCCGGTGAAAACTTCACCGCACGTCACGCTAACTTCCGCCGATGCGGATAGCACCTTACCCACAGAATAACCCTGCGGAATAAGTCTCGCCTCTATCACCGCCTGCCCCTCGGCTAAGTTTACGGGGTACGACGGAGAGAAAAGCGAATAAACAGGTTCAAAAGCCATAAGTGTCTTTGCCTCCTAAAAAAGATGATTTGTCCTAAATAACACTATATTATATAACGTGTCCGTCATGCTTAGAACAAAATTTTTTTATTCCCGTATATTTGCAATCACCTATGGGGAAAACTTGTACTATGAGAAAATGCGCCCGTAATATAGAAGAAGTTAAACAATATATAAATAATTTATGCGGAGTCCCTCTTAAAATATCCGTAAACAAAGGTCGCAAAAAAATTCTGAAATACAACGGCAGTATTCTCGCCGTTTACCCGCAGGTGTTCACCCTTAAACTGAATAACGTAAAATCTCACGAGCTACTCTCATGCTCGTACAGCGACGTAATATGCGGCGACATTAAACTTACCGAGGCAAAATAACGATACAAAAAAAGAGTGACGTCACTCTTTTTTTGTTTTGTACATTTTCATAAGTTCCGCAACGCACTCGCTTTCGGTCATTGTTTTATAATCGAATCCGTACGCTTGCATTACGGCTTTGTCGTTTGCCTGATGTGCCTTAATTTGCCATACGACCGCTTAACGAGTTTGCATAATAACGAATCTTATAAAAAAGCACCGATTTACAGCGGTGCACTTATGTTTTGTATTAACTTGCTTATAATATATCATAAAAGCGGTAATCCCATTGTTTCGACTTCCGAGCGGATTTTCCGTTCGTCGGATGTAAGCTTGTCGGAGGGCAAAATCATTATCTTGTTTACAAGTGCGTCAAAGTCTTCTTTAAGCATGGGACGCAATGTAATTATTCCCGAGCGTTCGGAAAACAGTGAAACAAGCACCGATTCATAAGCGGGATAATATATTTCTACGCAAGAATCGAAACTTTCGCCGCCTATCGTTATTAACTTTTTAAAATCGGTGTTAAGCATTTCGCTCTTTTCTTTGGGCGGCTTGCCGTCTACGAATTTTTCCAAAAGACTTTCGAGTAAAATAAGTTTCTGCTCTCTGTCATTATCCATATTTTTATCTCCTTTTGTTTAATTATAGTCATAATTATGAGTATTGTCAAGTATGTAACATCATGGTAAAATTTAAATATGATTAGCTACGACCCGTTTTGGAAAACACTTAAAATAAAAAACATATCAACGTACTGCCTGATAAACAAACACAACATAAGCAGCGCGACAATAAACCGCATAAAGCACGGTCAAGGAATAAGCACCGCAAAAATAGACGATTTTTGCAGGATACTCGATTGCAAAGTAGAAGACATTATAATGTATAAAAAATAGCGTAACGAACCGACTGCCGTTGCGCTATTGTTTTTGTAATGTTAATCTTCGTCGTAGCCGTCCTCGTCGTAATCTTCGTCGTCTTCGTCGTCGTAATCTTCGTCGTCGTCGATTTCCGGATACTCGAAATCGTCCACTGTTTCGTGTTCGCTTTCTTCTTCCTCCTCGGAATCCTCGTCGCTCAGCAGACTTTCGTCTTCGAGCGGCAATATTCCCATGGGCGTGCTTATGCCGTCTGAGTCATGCTCGATTTCGTCCCACTCGTTTTTGCTGTCGGCGGCTTCGCGTTCTTCCCGCTCTTTAAGGCACAAAAAACAAATTTCTTCTTCTTCACCGATATAGTTTACGTGGCACACCGGACAGAGTTTTTCAAGTCCTGCCTCCTCGTCGTCGGGCAACAGAATACTCGGGTCTACAAGTCCCATTTCGGCTTTGCACACCGTGCAGTATTTATCCTTGCTTTTAATGTAGTTCAGCTCGCATCTCGGGCAGAGAATATATACAGGTTTTTTATCTTCTTTTTTCACGGAAAGTCGCACCCCTTTTTATTCGCAATTATTATATCATAAATGCGGCATTTGTAAACTGTTTTAACATAGTTTCCGAAATTTTTTATACTTTTTTTGTGAATAAGCCGTTTAATGTGCCCGACTTGCGGCGGCTCGATATATTATACTATGCAACTACACCGTTATTCGCCATATAAAAAAGCGATGCGAAATGCACCGCTTTTCGATAAGATAACTCTGTTTTATATAAGCGTTAATAACGCAATGTTATTTGCCGCTCGGTCCTGCGTTTACGATATTCGCCGGCATGTGAGTGTACTTTTTAAAGTTCTGCACAAATTCGCCCGCAAGTTTTTTCGCAAGACGGTCGTATTCTTTTTTATCCTTCCATACATTTTTCGGATTGAGGATTTGCGAATCCACTCCGGGACAAGCTTTGGGAACCGCAAGACCGAAGAAGGGTTCGGTTTCGTACTCTGCTTTCGCAAGCTCGCCGTTTAACGCCGCGCTTACAATAGCGCGAGTTGCGGGAAGCGACATGCGCTTGCCTACGCCGTACGCGCCGCCCGTCCAACCGGTGTTAATAAGGTAAACGGAAGAATTGTGCTTGCGGATTTTCTCGCCCAAAAGCTCGGCGTACACGCTGCTGTCGAGCGGAAGGAACGGAGAGCCGAAACAAGTAGAGAAGGTGCAAACGGGGTCGGTGATTCCGCGCTCTGTTCCCGCCACTTTACTTGTATAGCCCGAAACAAAGTAGTACATTGCCTGTTCGTTTGTAAGCTTACTTACGGGAGGAAGTACGCCGTATGCGTCGGCGGTTAAGAAGATAACGGTGTTGGGGTGTCCGCCCACTCCGGGAATAACCGCGCTCGGAATAAAGTCTACGGGATAAGCCACGCGGGTGTTTTCGGTAAGCGAATTGTCGGCATAGTTAGGTTCGCGGGTCGCCTCGTTTACAACCACGTTTTCCATAACCGCGCCGTGACGGATTGCACCGTAAATTTCGGGTTCTTTTTCGGCGGACAAATCGATGCACTTAGCGTAGCAACCGCCCTCTATGTTGAATATTCCGTCGTCGCCCCAGCCGTGCTCGTCGTCGCCTATAAGTCCGCGGTTAGGGTCGGCTGAAAGTGTGGTTTTGCCCGTACCCGAAAGCCCGAAAAACAGCGCGGTGTTGCCGCTGCCGTCTTTTGCCATGTTAGCCGAGCAGTGCATGCCCAAAACTCCTTTTTTGGGAAGAAGATAGTTCATTACGCTGAATACGGATTTTTTCATTTCGCCGCAGTATTTACTGCCCGCGATTATTACAAGTTTTTCGGTGAACGAAAGTATTATCGCCGCTTCGCTGTTTATACCCTCTTTTTCGGCGTCGAGTTTAAGACCGGGGGCGCATATTACCGTGAAGTCGGCTTTGTAATTTTTAAGTTCCGCCTCGGTCGGACGCAAAAGCATGTTGTGCATGAAAAGATTTTGCGATGCGTACTCGTTTATAACGCGAACGCTTATGCGGAATTTGGGGTCGGCTCCCGCAAATCCGTCGAACAGATAAATGTCGCGGTTGCTGAGGTATGCGGCAACTTTTCCGTAAATGCGCTTGAACGCATCTACCGATATTTTCTTGTTTTCCGCACCCCAATTTATTTCGTCTCTTACGCCGTCTTCGTCTACAACGAAACGGTCTTTGGGACTTCTGCCCGTATATTTGCCCGTTTCAATCAAAAGCGCGCCTTTGTCGGTAAGGCGGCAAGGCTCGGTTTTCAAAGCCGTTTCCACCAACACTGCGGGACTGAGATTGCGATTTACGCTTTTGGGACTCATTATACCGTATTTTTCGATTCCGTAAGTTTCCATGATTTTTATATCTCCTTACAATATTTATTTTCTTTTTTTGCCGTCAATCCGTAACCTGTTGCAAGATTATCTTTTTGCCGTCAATCCGTAACCTGTTGCAAGATTATCTTTTTGCCGTCAATCCGTAACCTATAACAAGATTATCTTTTTGCCGTCAATCCGTAACCTAATTATGCGGCTCGGCTTATTTACGTGCGCTTTATAATGTCGGCGCGTCCGCAACCTTCACCAAGTAATATTATACTACAAATTTTCGGCTTTTGCAACTCTTTTTACGGGCGCGATACGGCGGCAACAAGTTTTTCGGTTAAGCTTATAAACTGCTCGGGAGTAAAGGTTTCGCCCCTTGCCGATTTGTTGCCGCAAACGCTCTCGGTAATTTCTTCCGCAATGAGCTTGCTTATCGGAAAAGCCGCGGTTATATTGTTTGCAAGAGTTTTTCGACGCATGGCAAAAGCCGCGGCAACCGTTTTGCGGTAATGCGGCAAAAATTCGCGGTCTGCCTTCGGGTTTATATCCAGCCTTACAACCGCGCTGTCCACCTCGGGAGCGGGATAAAACATATTGCGATTTACGGTGCGCATGATTTTCACGTTGCCCATAACCTGCATTTGCGCCGACAGCGCGCCGTACTCGGCGGTTCCCGCTTTTGCGCATATTCGCTCGGCAACTTCCTTTTGCACCATTACGGTAAGGCTTAATAAGTCGGGGTCGTATAAAAATCGAAAAATTACGGGAGTTGTTATATAATACGGCAGATTCGCCACAAGACGGTATTTGCCCAAATTCAGCTCGCTTAAATCAAACTGCATTGCGTCGGCAAATATTACATTCGCGTTTGTCCCCGCAAGAGTTTCGTTCAGGACGGGTTTTAACCGCTCATCGATTTCGAATGAGGTTACCATCGCACCCATATCCGACAACGCCTTTGTAAGCGTCCCCGCGCCCGCGCCTATCTCTACAACCGTATCGCCCGCATTTGCGCCGTCGGCGGCAAGGGCACATAGCAGTCCCGTATCGGATATAAAATTCTGACCGTAGCGTTTGGTGCACGTAAACCCGTGCCGCATAAGCGTTTCTTTTAATCCCATTGCTTTTGATTTTCTCCTGTTTTTTGTAAGCGGCAACGGTTTTTTAATTGCTTTTTCCGCTATCCGCATTCAAACGAAAACTGTAAAAAACAACTCCTCATCGCTAAGGAGTTGTTTGTTGCGTTTAAATTACCTTTTAGAGAACTGAGGCGACTTACGAGCTTTTTTAAGACCGTACTTCTTTCTTTCCTTCATTCTCGGGTCGCGGGTAAGGTATCCCGCTTTTTTAAGAGGTGCGCGGTAAGCCGAGTCGGCCTCGCAAAGCGCGCGAGCAATGCCGTGACGGATTGCACCCGCCTGACCCGTAAAGCCGCCGCCTTTTACGTTTACGAACACATCGAATTTGCCTGTTGCCGAAGTTGCTTCCAACGGCTGATTTACTATCGTTTTAAGCGTTTCGAGTCCGAAATAATCGTCGAGCGTGCGCTTGTTTACGGTAATCGCGCCGTTGCCGGGGAGCAATCTTACGCGGGCAATCGCCTTTTTACGGCGTCCCGTTCCCCAAAACTGTATTTTCTTTTTTGCGGATGATTTCGTTGCCATAATCAGTTATACCTCTTTTCTACGAGTTTCATAGGCTCGGGCTTCTGAGCCTCGTGCTTATGCTCTGCGCCCTTGTAAACGCGGAGCTTTTTAAGCATTTTGCGTCCCAAAGAATTTTTGGGGAGCATACCTTTTACCGCCTCATACACGGCGTCGTCGCTTTTTTCCGCCAAGTACTTTTCGTACTTAACCTCTTTGAGTCCGCCCATGTAAAGAGTGTGGTGACGTTTCATTTTCTGTTCGAGCTTTTTACCGGTAAGAACCACTTTGTCGCTGTTTATTACGATTACGAAATCGCCGGTGTCTACGTGCGGAGTAAATTCGGGTTTGTTTTTGCCGCGAAGTACCGCCGCTACCTGACTTGCCAATCTTCCGAGCGGTGCGCCTGCGGCATCGACTACATACCACTTGCGGGTAACAGTCTGCTCGTTAGCCATATAAGTTTTCATGTATCACGTTATCCTTATTATATTATTTGCGTCTGTATGCAACCGTTTCACGCCGTTTGCACAAGCCGACTTATTTTCGCTTTAAAGATTCGCCGTTTTGCAAGCGGGGGCTAAATCCGCCTTGCGCGGCTACACTTATAGCGCAAAATGCCTATATATTTTATAATACTTTGTTGCCGTTTGTCAAGTAATTTACGCATTATGTAAAAAAAGGCGGGGCTACTTATAAATTCGGCCCCGCCCTCTGCGGTTTTCGTATCTGCTTTTTTGAACCGAATATCGGTTTTTATATTCAAGCTATTTTTTTGTTACCGTGTCGGACTTCTCGCTTACAAGCTTGTCCGCCGTTTTAACCGCTACAACATAGTAACTTCCGTTTTCGGTAAGAGTGTAACTCGTATCGGTGTACGCCTTTTTCACAAGCGTTGCGGTATTCCCCGAAACCTTGTAAATGTTGTATGCGTCGGCGTCGTCTACGGCAGTCCACGTAAGCTTGTCGTCGCTGATTTTCACAACGGGAGCCGCAAGGCTGTCCGCCTCGGTTTTAACTCCTATAAACAAGGGGTCGGAACCTACATAGCGTTCTACGTTTTTGAACATTGTGTAAGAATCCGCAAGGCTGTCGGCAAGGCCCACGTAAACAATGTATCCCGCACAGTAGTCGCCGTTAAAGTTTGCGGCAGTAACGCTGTCACCCGATATCTTTTCGACTTCGCCCTCGTTCGCCCACCATACGGCGCGGTATATAATACCCGCTTCGTCGGTGAAATAAACGTACGCATCGTGAACTCCGAGCACCGTTGCACTGCCCGTATAAGGAGTAACGAGCGGCGCGTTGAGATTGTTTCCTACAACTATATCGTTCGTGCGGGTTGCTACATAATACACTATGTTGCCGTTTTCCGCCTCGTTGGGACGCATGCAGTAAAAGCTCTTATAGTCGGAAATGTTGCTTGTGGGAACACTGAGAAGCGTTCCGTTTATCTGTATGCGCGCACCTGCATTCTCGGCTTTGCCGTAATAAGCTTTGTAGGAATCGTCGTATTCCATTAACGCGTCGTGCAGACTCGTGTAATTTATAAGAGTATTGCCCGCGTCGTCGGCAGTGCGGTAAAACAGAACTCCGTCGCGCACCGCTTCTATTGCGGTTACCTTATCGCCGTTTTTAACAACGCAACCGCCTTTGCCGTCGGGACGCATAACTTCGATTACGTTACCCGTTTTCTGCGAATCGCCGTCGCCGACCGCACGGAACACATACACAAAGTGATTGAGAGTGTTTTCGTTCATGCCTTTGTAATACGTTTCGGAATACGGCAAAACAACGCTCGCTACGTTTTTGGCAATGGTTACTTTATTGCCTATTTTGTTTGCAATGCGAATCGATATAACGTCGGTACCGTCCTGCGCAACAAGATAAACCGCGCCGTTATACTTGTAAAAAGCATACGGACTCGACGCGCTGTCGTTTTCGGTGGTATAGATTCTTTCCGCTCTGCTGCCGTCGAGCTTTACGCGGTAAAAATCTGTTTTTTCCTGTTGAACCACGCCGCCCCTGTTCTTCTCGTTGTTGGGGGAGGCAAAATATACGTATTCGTCGTAAATGAATATTCCGCCGTTCGCGTAGCCCGAAGTGCCTATTCGTTTGGGCGCGATTAACTGTACGTTTACAAGGTCGGCTTGGTTATCTTCGTAATCGGTTACCTTCGAACCGATAAATTCAAGCGAATCGCTCACCGCCGCCGAATTTTTTTCGATGTCGAACTCGCCGTTTGCACCCTTTTTGCCGCTGAGCTCGGCGCGGTATAACGCGCCTTTTATAACGTCGGGCCACGTGTTCTGCTTACCGTCGGTATCGTCGTACCCCGAATAGCCGTTTATAAAATAAACGTAATTACCGTATTGAACCGCATTTCCGCCGTTACTGTATACGGTGTAGCTCGTATCTTGCTTACCTTCTACTTTTATTCTCGAAAGACTGTTGCCGCTGCAACCGTAAAATGCAAAGCTTAACGCTATTACAAGACACAGTATTACGGGAATCGATTTTTTCTTCATTTTATAAGTTACTCCGTTCACTCTTACAAGTCAGTTTATATATTTTACCATAATTATAACCACATAGTCAATTATTTAGTCTTTAACTCTCAAATTGATTTTGCCGCTCAACAGTCCGTCGCCTATCGCTTTTACGGTTATCTTTCCGTCGCCGTCGTCGATTGCCTTTATAACCGCCAACGCCTTGCCGTCGAATACGGGGCACATGTTGTTTTCGGCGGTTTTATACTGCGATTCGGGGTCTGCCGTTCCGAGCGCGTAAAGCACGCCCGAGCCGCTCACCGAAATCTCCACCTCGCGCGACGCGTAAGGCACAACTCTGCCATCGCGGTCGGTTACCGATATTTCCACAAACATAAGCTCGCCCGCATGCGCCGACTTGCGCGAACACGTAAGCTTAACCGCCCGAGGCGCGGTGACCGATTCGAGGGTAACGCGACTGCACTCGCGCCCTTTATGATAGCTCACCGCCTCTAATTTTCCGGGGTAAAAATCCGTTCTGAAAGTCGCTATATGCTTGTTTACTCTGCCCGCGAGTTTTCTGCCTATCAGCTTGCCGTCGCGATACAACGCAACGACTTCGCCGCCCGAGTAAACTTCTATATCTATCGGCTTGCCCAAATTGTGCGGCCAATTCCATACGTTGTGAGTTTCTTTTACCGAATATCCTGCGGAATCATGCTTTTGCACCGAATCGGGATTCGAAACCGTTATTATGCTTTGCGAACGGTCGCCGAGCATGATTGCGTGCCGATAAGCTTTTGGCTTGCGGTTGTATATCAAATCCAAATCGCCGCAGTACGACGCGTGCGGAGGCAAAAGTTTTAACTGCTCGTCCTCATACTCGGGCTTACCCAAAGGATTGCCGAGATAGTCGGCGGCGCAGTATAAAAACTCGCCCACCACATTGGGATTTTTTTCGCACTCGTCAAGTGCTTCGAATGCGCGCGACGGATAATCCGCCGAACCCACTATAAGTCTTGACGGGAACTCGGTACGGTCGGAAGAATAGCGCGGGTACAGATATTCGTAACCGGCAATATCGGCGTATTCGAACGACTTTGCCGTGAGCTTGCCGAACAAATCTTTTTCACGCGCAAGTCCTATGCCGGAAGTTGCATCGCCCGATTTGGCGGGTTTAATTCCCGCGCGTTCGAGTTCTTCTTTAAAAGGTGCGCGCTCGCGTGCGTTTACTACTATCGGGCGCGATTCGTCTATCGAGCGCACTAACCGACAGAGAATATCGGCCGTATCGCTGCCCGCTCCTCGTTCATACGTTTCGGGCGCGTCGGCATTTAATCCGTACATTACAACCGAGGGGTGCTTACGCAACTGACGCACGAGCCGAGCGCAGTCGTATTCCGCTCTTTCCGCAAAACCGACGTGCCCGTCGTAAGGGAAACTCCCCTGAGCCCATACGCCGAACAAATCCACCTGAGCCATAAGTCCGAGTTTATCCAAAGTATTAAGCGCGGCTTCCGTGGGAACGCTTGTGTAGCGCACCGCGTTATATCCGATTTCTTTTATGCGCGAAAGTTTGTATTCTTCGGCGGACTCGGTACTCTCGCTTCCGAGTATTCCGTTGTCGGGCATTACCACCGCGCCTTTGAGTTTTACGCCTCTGCCGCATAAAACCAAACCGCGCGACGGCGAAATACTGCGACTCACTATTCCGAACACCGATTCGCCCTCATCGAGAAGCTTGCCGTTTTCGTCGCGCAGATATATTTTAACGGTATACAAATAAGGGTCTTCAACCGTCCACACGTAAAAACGCGAAAGCTTGAACAAGATTTCGTACGTGCACGGTTCGGTGTTTTTAAGCTTTATCTTTTTGATTTTGCGCGCCGTTTTTTTGCCGCGCAAATTAAACATGACCGCTTCGAGCGTAAGCGGCTTTTTGGCGTATTCGCCCGTTGTGTCGCAAACGTCGGCTCGCACCAAGCTATGCGCCTTTAATCCGTCGAGCTCGCTCGTTACGAATATTCCGTCTTCTTTTATTACCGCACCCGTTTCGTGCGTATGTATTTTAACGCCGTTGATTCCCGCGCCTACGTATCTGCCCGCCATCTGCGGAGCCCATACGTTTATCGTAAGGAGATTTCTCGCGCCGAAATTATAATACTCGGTTATATCTATAAAATGCTTGCCGACACCCTCTACGTGCGCCGCCAAATTTCCGCACACAAACACGTCGGCAAACTGACATACGCCCTCTAATTCGAGCGTAATGCGTTTGCATTTGCCGAGCGTAGGAAGATAACGATAAAACACAGCCGCCACCGAATCGTAGTAACTGCCGTATTTTCCCATAGCGGTATTGTAGTTACGGTTTTTGCGCCGCAACAAATCTGCGGGCAAATCTATATCCACCGCATCATCGGGAATCCCGTATTCTTCGCCGTCTATACCCTCACGGTACTTCCAGCCACTCAGTAAGTCTATTTGCATAACAATTCCCTTTTACGCACAATATACATTATTATATCAATATATACCCCATTTTGCAAGCATTTTTACGGGAAAACGCACAAAAGGAAATTTTTATGTTCGCATCAAAGCGTTAAAAACGTCTTTTTACTTCCTCGCCCGTAGTTGCCGACTGAAACAGTACCCAAAAGCCGTTTCCATCGGGAGTTGCGGCGTTAAGCGGTATAAAGTCGGCGTTTTCGAACGCCTCGGGCGGATTACCGTATTTACCCGGAACTCCGTATGCTATAAAGTCGGGAGCGTTTCCTATGAGTCCCACCACGTAATATCTGCCGCCTCCGTCGTAATCCACTTTTACCCAACGCGTAGACGGCAATGCCTTACCGAGCGGCATAAACGGCTCGCCGCGTTCGAAAAGCAAATCGAGTTTCGGCTTAACCGAATTGAAAAAGTCCGCGTCGGTTTTTACCGCCGCAACCGCCTCCTCCGCCGTATACATAGACGCGTTCTTTATTCTAGGAACGGACTCGGTTTTTAACGCGCTTACACTTATGCCCGACTCCGCCGTTGCCGCAACGGCGTCGGCAGACTGTGCGGGCGCGGCGTCGTTCACCGATTTGCGCACTTCGTTATTTTCGCTTTGCGCCGATTCTTTTACGCCCGATTCGCGCTCGGGAGTTACCGTAGCGGAAGTATAAACCGACTCTTTCGCCGCAGTGCCCGACCCCGCAGTGCCGCCCGCAACGCGCGTAAGCCTTGAAACCGAACCGAATCTGCCGTTTAAATACCTTCGTTGCATTTCGCTCGGCATTGCGGGTTTTTCGTAGTAATCGTTATCGCTCTGCGCGGCTATGCCAGAATACTCGAAATAATTTACGTCGGCAAGCTTGTCGTCGGCATACTCCGCGGGCTTTATGTCCAAAAAATAATCCTCTATTTTTCTTTCGCTGTATGTAAATTCTTCCGCCTGCGGCGCAGAAGCTTTTTGAATATCAAACGCCTTCTTCTCAACCCGTTCTCTCCTAAGACCGTCCATTATATTGCCTTCCCAAAGCTTACGGGTTTCCGACGCGCCGTACAGCACGACTTCTTCGTCTACCGTTCTGAAAAGCACGAGATGAACCGCAGAATAATCGCCGTCGGGAAGTGCGAACCGCGATTTTATTCTGCCGAGCGAACCGACTTCGCGTTTAAATACCGACATTTCGGTTTTAACGCCGAGGGCATATTCGCCTAAGCTTAAATCGGGAAGCGAAAAGGTGTTGAGAGTAACGAAAGCCCCCATTCCGTTATGCTCGATAAGCGCAGTACCGTTACCGTGCTTTCCCGTAAGAATCACAAGCTTTTTCTTTAAGTCCATTGTGCGGTCACCTCTGTATACATATTCCCTCTTATTGTACTTCGAATATATATGCGGCAATTTAACACAATATGACGAATTTTAAATAATCGGCTCATATAAAAAAGACCGCAAGTCTGCTTGCGGTCGTAATTACGCCTACGGTATGTTAGAGCACAGCTGTGCCGATTTTTTTTCGATAATTCGTTACGCAAATGCAAGCGCAAACGCGGGGGCGGGATTAGGGTCGGGGTCGGGATTGGGTGCGGGCGGAGTAACCCCGTTTTTACACATATAAATCTCGCCGAGCTTAAACCAGCCGTCGGCGCCGTATTCGCACTGCGAAACCGTTCCGTTATCGAACGTAAGAGTTATCGTGTCGCCGTCTATTGCATAAGTTCCGTTTAGCTGAGAAAGCCCCGAGTACTGAGTAAACTTGTTATCCGCTTTAAGCTCTATTTTGAAATCTTCGGTGTCGAAATCGGATGCGTTATACGAAGTGTACATACCGAGCTCCGCCGCGGGTACTTGTTCTTCCCCGTCATCGCCGCCGTGACTTCCGTTGCGCTCGTAAATATCCAAAAGCTTTATTAAAGTATCTTTGCCGCCCGTTATGAATTTGTCGGTCAATTTCACAACCTGATTGTATATCGGTTCGGCAAGCACGCTCTTATCCATTTGCGCACGCACGGGAGCCATAAAGCTCATGCCCATTAAAAACGTGAGCACAATCATTGCCATACCGACAAACCACGCTCCCTTCACCGCGCCGAGCACAAGCCCGAGCAGACGGTTGAGTGCTCCCACTAATTTGTTTTGAGTCATGGCGTTTGCAAACATGGTGAACAGCAAAAGAAGTATGCGGATTATTATAAACAGGCATATACATACTGCCACGCTGAATATTCCGTTTGCTATCAACAGCGCAACGCCCGTAGATAGGTCGGTTCCTCCCACTTCTTCCACGATTTTGGTGAGCGGGCTCAAAAGCGTTGCAAGTACGCCCGAACCGTTCAAATCGGGCAGTTTGGCATAAATCCATGTAAACAGCGACCAACTTTCGCCGTTACCCACGACAAAGTTTTTTATGCCTTTAACGTCCAAAAGCGCGCCCACTATCGGTTTTGTAATGAAGAACGCAACAAGGAACGACACAAACCAACCGAAAAAGGATATAAGCGTTTTGAAGAATCCTTTCCATAAGCCGATAAGCGCACCGAGTGCGACTACGACTATTATTGCTATATCGATGTAAGACATAAGTTCCTCCTTTCCGCAAGGAAAGTTTTATAACCGGTATTGTAATAAAGATTTCCGAATATTTAAATTCTATACTTGCCTATACGTATAAACAGCCGATTAACGGTCAACAATCGGAATTATGAAAAACAAAAACATTTCCGTTTCCGAAACCGCTTACTCCATACATTCCGCACTCGGCAATCTGCGCCGCATGCCCGTTGTGCTGTGCATAGGCTCCGACCGCGTAACAGGCGATTGCATAGGTCCGCTTGTCGGGCATCTTCTCGGCATGCGCAATCCGTCGTGTACCGTACTCGGCAATCTCAGCAGTCCCGTTACCGCGCTGAATCTTGCCGAAACCGTTATGAATTTAAAGCGGCAGTACGCGGGGAGAAAAATAATTGCCGTGGATTCGTGCATAGGCGAAGCCGACGAGGTGGGAAACATACGCGTAAGACGCGGAAGTTTGCACCCCGGTCTTGCCTGCGGCAAATCGCTTCCCAAAGTGGGCGACGTAAGCATTACCGCCACAGTCGCATGCGGCAAAGCCGACAACCTGTATTCGGTGCGGCTCGGATTCGTCTACTCGCTTGCTCTTAACATTGCCGACGCAATCGAATGCGCTCTTAAAGCGGGTATAAAAATGCGAGAAGCGTAAACACAAGCTTACGGTATCAATATAAAATACCCACCTTTTAACGCAATTAACGCAAGATTAAAATTTAATTAAAAATCCGACGCGCACGTTTTTATGCTTAAAGGTATCTGTCCAAAAAGCCGATTTCACGCATTACCGACAAAAAGCTTTCGGAGGAGTTGAACGAGTCCGGCGCAAGCGCGACAATGCACTTGACGTCGGCGGAATCCACAATATCGCGCACACGGTAGCCGTCGTCGGAATACATACGCTTAAAAAGTTTTTTACCCTCGGAAAATACCATTTCCGCGTCGTTCACCGCATTTAACAGCTCGTCTTTGTATTCGCCTACCCTGTAAGCCGCAAGCTCTCCGCCGAGCGGCTTTTTCATTGCGGCGCGAGCGGCTGTGAACTCATCAAATCCGAGATACTCGGATAATCTCTCGGCGCGCAAGTTGTTATCGGGCGGCGGACAGAAAAAATGCGGCGCGGTGATAAACTCGCGGTACATACGGCACAGCACCGAGCCGAACAAAAAAGCAAATTCGCCGCGCATAAGCGGTTTGCGCTCCTCGTACCCGAACAGCATGCGCGCGGTGCGCGCGCAGTCGTCGGCGGCTCCGCGCACAAAGCCGTAGCCGTATTTTTCGGAAAGTTCCGACAGTTTAAGCGATATATACGCAAGTTCGCGCGGCAGTCCCATGTACCTGCGCCCGCGAGCCGCAATGTCGAGCGCGTTGTATATATGCGCATACGCTTGTTCGCGCACCGTTCTGTTCATTTCTTTACCCGTCATAAGCATATACGATTCGCAGTCGAACAGTCCGAGAGCCGCCGCGCATATTCCTCCGAAAGCCGCGGGTAATTCGGCTCGGGTATTGTCGATTTGCTCCGATATTCCCGCCCCTATCGGCGCAACCCCGTCGCACAACGACAATACGTTGCCGTTCTTAACGTCGCAAATTCTGTTTAAAGCGGTGATTGCCGCGGGAGAATCGAGCACGGTAAACACGGGCAATCCGCCGATTTTGCCGAGCATTTTGCCGAACGACGCCTCGCGTTCGCCGCCCACCGTTACTATAAGACGCACGTCCGCGTCGGGCAGGCTTGCGTTTATGTAATCGACGTCGGAATCCGATTTTATAAACCGTGCGGTGATTTTTACTCTGCGCAGTTTTTTAATACTCTCTCGCGCCGCGTCCTCGCTGCATGCCGCAACCGCCGCAACCGAACCGGACGGCAGAAGATTCGCAACGCATTCCGCCCAATCGCCCTCGTAAATCAAAGATTTGTCTTCCATGTCACACTCCCCGAAAAAATACGGTAAAATACATTTTAGTATATCACTGTGCGACGTGCGGAAATTCGGCGTATTATGTAATCTTGTGATTTTATTTGTTGTATTACGGCAACCGGCGCATAAGCTCATTCATTTGCTCGTCGGTACCCACGGTTATCCTTATTTTATCGCGCAAGCGCGGAGCGTCGAAGTAGCGCACGAGCACACCGTTTTCCTTTAACGTGCGGTAAACTCTTTCGCCGTTGCCGTCGGGAATCGAAACAAGCAGAAAATTTGCAGAAGATTCGGTGCACTTATAGCCTTTTTGCAAAAGAAGTCGGCTATACTTTTCGCGCGTGGCAATTACCTTGTTTACCTGCTCGGCAAAATAATCTTTATCGTGCAGTGCCGCAGTTGCCGCCGCCTGAGTAAGCGAATTTACGGTGTAACTGTTAAAGCTGTCGCGCACGCGCATAAGAGCGTTTATATTCTCTTTGCTTGCTACGGCGTAACCGCACCGCAGTCCCGCAAGCGCGAAACTCTTTGAAAAAGTTTTTACCGCAACCGCGTTTTCGCTTTTCGCCGCTTTTTCGGCAAGACTCGGCTTCCCCGAAAAATCCGCATATGCCTCGTCGATTATAACGGGAACGTCTTTACCTATAAATTCCGAAACATCTTCGTAAATCGCGGTCGGCGCGTTGGGGTTTGCTATAACCATGCCGCCCGCGCCGCAGTAGTCTTTGCGCGAAAGCATAAATCCGTCGGTAAGCGGAACGCGCTCGTATGGCAGATTCAAAAGCTTGCAGAACGCGGGATAAAAACTGTACGTAACGTCGGCAAACTTCACGGGACGCGCCGAATCGGAATCGAAAAACGCCGCAAAACAAAAGGCAAGCACTTCGTCGCTGCCGTTGCCAACGAATATGTTTTCCGGCGCAACTCCTTCGCGTTCGGCAAGCTTACCGCGCAATACCGAACATTGCGGGTCGGGATAAAGCCCGAGCGAATCGAAATCGAATCCGCGCAAAACTTGCGCCACCGTCGGCGACGGCGGATACGGGTTTTCGTTGGTGTTGAGTTTTATATATTTGCGGTCGCGCGGCTGTTCCCCCGCCGTATACGGGGTTAGCCTTTCGGCAAGTTTCGAAATCATATTGTTCTCCGTAAAACCGTGTTCAAAACAAACGAGGTCGAAATACTCGACCTCGCGCACAAATTACCTACTTGACAAATCAATTTTCATACAAGCTTTTATAACGCTTTTTGTATGTTGTTACCACGCCCGCGCTTTCCTGATAGTAAGTGATTCTCTCGTTCTGCCACGTGGTAAACGCGCTGTTCTCTTTTGTGGTGCGAATCGTGGACTCTATGGTGTCGCGCACGGTGCTGTAACCCGCGGGAGTAAGCGGCGACGAAAGCAAGCGGTCGCCCACTTCGATTTTCTGCGACAAATACATAATGTGCACGCCGTAATCGGTAACTACGTAATGAGGCAGAACCTGTCCTACTTCGTAGTCTTTGTAAAGCTCCATTGCGCCGTAATAAAATTCTTCCATATAGCCGGAATGGTCTTCTTCGTCGTTTATCTTAACCGCATACGACTTGCCGTAGCCGAACGCGCCGTCATCGGTGTTATACTTGTAAGTGAGTTCGTCGAACTTGCGCTCCGCCTCGGCGGGATTGTTTTTAAGCGGAGCCATTGCGCTCTTTATTTCGGCAAAAACCTGTTCTACCGTATATTTGCGGCTCATGTCGTACTCACCGCTCTCGTGAGGATAAACCACGGTGTCGAAAACAAGCTGATTGTCGCGGAATACTGTGTAATCTTTTCCGGCGTTTTGAGGATTGTTTTTATACGCATTCATAGCCGCGGTCTGCTCGTCGGAAAACGGCAGAAGTATGTGCTTAACAAAGAAGTAGCTTGCGTCGCGCATGTAAAGCATTGTAACCTTGCCGCCGCTGAGTGCTGTTTGGTAGGCTTCCTGATTGTTTGCCCATGCCGCTTTTTGATAGGCAAGTTGCTTTTGATATGCGTCGGCGATTTCCTCGTCGGTAACGGTCACGCCGTCTAAAATATAATCCTGCAACTTTGTAATGAGTATACTCTGACGCGCAGTCTGACCCGCAATATATTCGAGGTAGTGTGTAGTGCCGAGCATGGGGTAAACGTACTGAATACCTTGGGTGTTTATCGTGTTGTCAATGTTTTTATCGTCTTCGGCGAATTTTCTCTTGTCGTCTTCGGTTACTTTAAAGTCGTTTTCCACGGAAGTTCTGAGAAATTCTATAAAGTTTCTTATTGCCTCGCGGTCGCGGCTCTGTTCTTTTTCGTCGCCCCACATGCAAGGCCAATCCTTCTCGTCGGGGTGAGTCCATACTTTGTATTTGTATACGGGGTTTCCGTCGTCGTCGAATAAAAGGTTCCCTTCGGAGTCTTTATCCTGAATGGGGCGGTTGTTTTCATCGAGTTCGTAATCGGAATAATCATCTTCGGTGGTTTCGTCGTCGGGTACGGGAAAAGTCGTTTCGGTGGTTTCGTCGTCGCCCGTCGAGGGAAGCGTTTCGCCGAAAGAAGCGGCAATATCCGATTTAATTGAATTAAGCTGACTGTCGATTGCGCTGTAAATATAGCGATTGTAATTGTTGGTATCCGCCTGAGTCCATTCTATATATTTCTGTTCCAAAAGGCGTTGCGCCTCGATAAGCAGAAGCTCGCGCGTTACGAGTTCGTTTAAAATAGTGTCGGTTGCTTCCTCTAACGTAAAACCGTAATTCGAAATATATGTGCTCGCATACTGATTAACGGCGTACACCAAATCACGCTTGTAAATGCGCTTTTCTTCGCTTGAAAAGCTGATGCCGTTGCTCTCGTCTTCTATCGGCTTTATAACGGCTACGACCTGACGCATGTCTTTTTCGTCGTTATGCTCGATAAGCGAGCAACCCGCAAACAACGAGCAGCACATTATTATACCGAGTATTAAACTTAATATTTTTTTTCGCATTTCTGTAAGTTTACCCCCGAAGTAGTCGGAAAAATAGCGACACTTATAAGTGTCGAACTTAATTATACAAGATTATGCCGCAAAAAGCAATTAAATTTCCTTACTTTTTGTGACAAACGGATAAAAAATCAATCAATTCGCGCATTGCGTTTACTCCCGTAAACTTAATATAAATCTCTTTTGCCGTAAATTGCACCCCTTTGCCCGCCGCTACGTAAGCCGAAACGTATTCGTTAAGATTTTTTACCGACGGAAAAGTGAGTCTGCATAACCCCGATTTGAGCATAACTCCGCTTGCTCCCGATTTTGCCGCAAGGTTTTTTACGAGTCCCACGCGCGCAAGATTCACAACCGTTTGCGGCGGCGCGCCGTAAATATCGTTTACATCGGCAAGAAGTTCTGTGAGCTCATGCTCGGAACCAAGCTTTGCTATGCGGGCATAAAGCCGCACGCGCCACTCTTTATCGGGCACGTAGCTCTCGGGGACAAACGCGTTGAAGTCGCACGTCACGGTAACGTCGTTTTTTATTTCCTCGTTTTTCGCACCTCGGATTTCATCCGCCGCCGACTGCAAAATTCTGCAATACATGTCATATCCAACTTTTTCTATATGACCGTGCTGTTCTTTGCCGAGTATGTTTCCCGCACCGCGGATTTCCAAATCGCGCATGGCTATTTTAAAGCCGCTGCTAAGCTCTGTAAACTGCGTAATGGCGTCAAGCCGCTTATACGCCGTTTCGCTTAAAATTTTCGACGGATTGTAGGTAAAATATACATACGCAAGACGGTTACTTCGCCCCACTCTGCCCCTTAACTGATACATCTGCGAAAGTCCGAGTCTGTCGGAATCGATTATAATCATTGTGTTGGCACGCGGCATATCTATTCCGTTCTCGATTATGGTAGACGCGACAAGCACGTCCGATTTTCCGCAAGTAAAATCGTCTATAACCGCTCCGAGCTGTTTTTCGTTCATCTGCCCGTGCGCCACGCTTACCTTGCAATGCGGAACTATGCTTTGCACCGACGCGGCGAATCTGTCTATATCGGCAACTCTGTTATAAACTATAAACACCTGACCGCCGCGCCCGAGTTCGCGGTTTACGGCATCGGCTACAAGCGGCTCGCTGTACTCGGTTACAAACGTCTGCACGGGCAGACGGTCGGCGGGCGGAGTGTCGAGCACCGAAATATCGCGTATGCCCGTCATAGACATATGAAGCGTGCGCGGTATGGGGGTAGCCGATAAACTCAGCACGTTTACGTTCACTTTCAGTTTTTTGATTTTTTCTTTGTCGGCCACTCCGAAACGCTGTTCTTCGTCTAATATCAAAAGTCCCAAATCGGCAAAATTCACGTCCGAGCTCAGTACTCTGTGAGTGCCGCAAACAATATCCGCTTTGCCCGACGCAAGTTTGTCGAGCGCGTCTTTTATTTGCGCGGGCGAACACATACGGGTAAGCTGTACGACTTTTACTCCGAATTTTTCCATGCGCGAAAGCACCGTTTCGTAATGCTGACGCGCAAGTATCGTCGTGGGCGAAACGAACGCAACCTGCTTCCCCTCGCAAATCACTTTAAATGCAAGCCGCATTGCAACTTCGGTTTTTCCGAATCCGACGTCGCCGCAAAGCAATCTGTCCATTATCTTGCCGCCCTTTAAATCGGCAAGTCCTTCGTTTACCGCGATTAGTTGGTCTTCGGTTTCGCTGTAAGGAAAGTCGGCGCAAAACTCGTCGAGCAAGCTGTCGTCGGGCGAATACTCATGCCCCTTTGCCTCCGCACGCTTTGCGTAAAGCTCCACAAGCCCGAGCGCCATATCTTTAACCGACTGCTTGACTTTTTCGCACAGCCGCGCAAATTCCGCCCCGCCTATTTTGCTTAATTTGGGGTGGTCGCTTGCCACAAGTTTACTCAGACTGTCCATGTTCTCGATTGGCAGATACAGCTTATCGCCGCCCGCATACAGCACAACAATGTAATCGCGTTCGCTCCCGCTTATGTTGAGTTTACGTATATCTTCGCACAAACCTATGCCGTGCACGCGGTGAACCACATAATCGCCCACCTCGGGCAGTACAAACGCGTCGCGTCCCGTGCGCTTAATCACCTTTTTCGCCGCGCGCTTGCCTATATCGAGAGTGCCGACTATAACCGTTTCGCTTTCGAAAAATATTGCGCCATGCGGCAAGTATCCGTCTTTAAGTTCCGCACCGCCGCCCCGTCTGTTTTCGGAAATCAAGTCGCGGAGATTTTCGCGCGTAGCGGCAGTGCCGCACATTACCGTAACTTTAAAGCCGCGATGAGTCCATATTTCAATATCGTCGAGCAATGCCGACAAGTCGCGCGAATAGTCGGGAATTTCCGCCGACTTTAAGTTGTATACTTTATCGGGCGTGAAAATTCCGTTCTGCCCGTCTATGCGGTGAAATGCCAAAAGTCCTTTGCCGCCGAGTTTGTAATTGCCGTTCACCGCAAGGTGCGAAAACGGCAATGTGTCGCCTGCCGCAAGCAAGCTTTTGTAACGCGAGTTATGCTCGGAAATTACCACCGTTACGTTATCGGCTACGCTTTTGCAATCGTCGAATACAATAATCTCGCCGCCGAAAAAATCACCGAAACTTTCGTGCGGACAAACGGGTAACATAAACGACAGCTTTACGGAACGCACTCCGCGGTTAAGCAACATTTCGGCGTGCGCCGCCGCGGATTTTATTCTGTCGGAAAGTCCGTCGGTTTTTATTTCGGATATGATTTTTCCCGCTTGCTCGTCGCTTAAAAAAATATCCGTCGCCGGATACACCGTAACGCTTTCGAAGCTTTCGCGCGCCGTCTGGTCGGCGGGATTGAACGAGCGCACAGAGTCAACCTCATCGCCGAAAAACTCCACGCGCTTTGCTGTTTCGTCGCCTATGCTCCAAACATCCAAAATATCGCCGCGAACGGCATACGAACCCTTGCCCGTGACTTGCTCGCACCGCTCGTACCCCGATTGCGAAAGTTTTACCGATATATCGGATATATCGTATTCGTTGCCTTTAATCAAGGTAATCGCACCGCTCGTCAAATCGGCACGCCGCGGGTAAAACTCGGTAAGAGCGGCGGCGGTTAATATAAGCACGTTCGCTTTTCCCGTTATGTATTCTGTTATCGCCGACAGACGCTTAAAATCGTTTTCGGCGGAGCGACTCACCGCGCACGAAAGCGTATCGTCCTTCTGCGGCATGAACGCGGTTTTAAGTCCGAGCGCATCGAATTCTTCCTGCGCATCGCGTGCCGACGAAATATCGGCGCACACGTAAACAAACCGTTTTAAAAGACCGGACGCTATGATTCTTCCGTAACCGCGCATGCCGAAAACCGACGTCGCGCTTTCCGCAACGCCGTCGAGCATTTGCTTTAATTCTCCGCTCGGAATAAGTAAATCGTTCATGTGTTTTCCTTCATCTCGCTCCGTTACTTTAAAAAAGTAAGACAAATAGCCGCATAACCGAATTATGCGGGTACTGTCGATTTGAATTTCACTATCAAAGTATTTTAAGTGGACGCTTTAAAAAATCACAAAAGTTTAATGCACTCGTCGCAGGCTTTTTCGATAGCCTCCGCAAGTTCGGGGCGTTCGGCTTTCGGAACGTCGCACAGAACATAATCGGCAAGCGGCATATTCTCGGGAGGACGCCCTATTCCTATGCGCACGCGCGGGAAATCCTGCGTTCCGATTTCGGCGATTATGTTGCGCATGCCGTTGTGAGTTCCGCCGCTTCCGTTCTGCCTTACGCGCACGGTTGCCCGCGGAATATCTATATCGTCGAAAATCACTATAACATCGCTCGGCGCACACTTATACTTGGCTATAAGTTCTTTAACCGCCTTGCCCGAAAGATTCATGTAAGTGAGCGGTTTGGCAATTACGAGTTTCTCGCCGTTGTAACTGCCCACTCCGCAAAGAGACGAACAGTCGCGGGTTTTAATCTTAATGTTAAGGCGGTCGCTAAGGCAGTCCGCCGCCAAAAAACCCATGTTGTGAAAAGTGTAGGCATAATTATCGCCGTAATTACCAAGCCCGACTACTATTTTCATTTTTAATCCTTATGCGTTTTTCTCGACAAATTCGTTAAGACGGCTCAGCATTACTTCGGGGTCTACTCCGTGAACTTCCGCCGCCTGCGCAACTGTTTCGCCGCGCGAAACGGGACAGCCGAGGCAGTGCATACCGAACTCGAAAAATACAGGCGCAATGTCGGGCGCAATCTGCAACACTTCGCTTATAAGCATATCTGCCGTAATTTTAGCCATTTTAAATACCTCCTTGTTATAAGGTTATTGTACCCCAATTCGCTTTTTTTGTCAATTATAATGTTCTACTGTCACACTTTCCTCCGTGCCATGCCGCGTCAATGTTCTACTTTGTACATGCCGTGAATATATTATCATATAAAATTCTGCCGCAAATAGGAGTGATATATGATTAAGGTAAGTGACATTTTGGGCAAACCGCTTATTTCGCTTGTTGACGCTCAAAATCCGGGATTTATAGTGAACGTATGGTTTAACGACAAACTCACGCAAGCATTAACCGCCGAAATCGTAAACGACGAATCCGACGATGGCGAGCGTGTTTTCGCACCTTTACGGTACACGCAATGCGAGGGCGACGCCGCGGTTATAAAATCTTCCGCGCTGATTGTTCCCGAAAACATGAAGTCGGCTGTAATACCGTGCCCGATAAACCGCAAATGTTTTAACCAAAGCGGCAAAGACTTGGGGCGAATAAGCGACGTAACGCTAAGCGGAAATCGGGTAACGGAAATAATCTGCGACAACGCCTCGTTCGCACCCGACAAGCTTCTTTCGGCGGGCGACGATATTTATATATTCAACGATACAGACAAGCCGATTAAACTGATTAAACGCAAAACAAAAAAACAGGTTCGGGAAACCGACACCGCATTGCAATCGCCGAACGCACAATTATCCGCTATGCCTACGGAATCTCAACCCGAGCCGCAACCGCAAAAGCGTTCGCTTGCTCCGATTGTGCAGACCAATCAGGTGCAAACGCCCACCGCACCGCAATCGGTTACGGTTACGCGCACCCCGATGGACAGAGTTAAAGACTACGCCTTTTTAATAGGAAAACAAGTCCATTCGCCGATATTGAGCCGCGGCAAAATAATTATCGACGAAGGTTCGACGGTAGACGCCGACATTATAGAACTTGCACGTATCGAGAACAAACTTATACAGCTTGCGCTGAGAGCATATTAAAAAACAATCCAGTTAAAAAAACAATCCCGCCTTTTAAATCAAAAAGCGGGATTGTTTTTTATTTGCGTGTTGCGCCGCTCATTGCTTTTAAAAGCGCGGCGAGTGCTTCGTTTAATTTGCGCTGACGTTCGGGAGTTTTGTTTTCCGGCTTAGCGCGTTCGCGTTGAAGCAAGAGCGCGACTTCTTTCATTGTGGCAAGCGGCGCTCCCTCTTGCGTGATTTTTTGTATGCGTGCAATTACGTCGTCTGCCGACGAACCGCTTGCGGGTTGAGCCTGCGTCTGTGCCGCCTGTGCCTGAGCTTGCGCCGCCTGTGCTTGCGCCTGTTGAGCCGCCGCCTGTGCCGCTTGCGCTTGCGCCGCCGCCTGTGCCGCCGCTTCACGCTGAGCCTGTTCCGCGCGAGCCTGAGCCATTGCCTCGGCGCGTGCGCGTGCGCGCATAGCGTCTTCCGACTCCTGCGAAGGTTCTACCACAACCGTCTGCGGAATAGGTTCTGCGGCGGTGTGAATTTCGGCGGTTGTTTCGTCGGCAAGTTCAACCGAAATATGCGTAGGAGCATCGAAAGTGTCGCCGTAAGGCTTGGGCTGTTCGGTTACAATATTTTCGTCGGCACGTACAAACGGTATTTCGTCCGATTTGGATTGCTCGATTGTTTCCGCGGATTCGCCCGAACCGCTTACCGCCTTGCCGAGAATATCCATATAGGTATTATAAGCTTTGATTCCGCCTCTTACAATCGACGAACTGATTATGCCGGCAAGCAAGCGGAAAATCATTACGCCTACGGTAACAAGAAGGGTTGCTATCATATAATTTTCGGCATCTTTAACATACAATCCCGCAAAGAACGAAAACAAAATGCAGAGTATTCCCGCCGCCATAACAGCTCCGGGAAAATGAGCCGCAACGCTTTCTTTGTAAGGCGAATACACAGCCGCGTCGGGCGTAATCGCGTCGTCGGGCTTGCAATTTGTCTGCTTGAATTTTTTATATTGCTTTCTTACTCTCAAAGGCAATTCTTTTGCCGTGGCGTTGCAAGCGGTAAGAGTGGGATTTTTCTTGACCGTTGCCACAACTTTTTTAAACTTGCTCAAATCGCCGCCGACGGAAAGGATGAGCCCTATTATAAAGACCACCGCAACTATTCCGAGCGCGACCGCCAAAAGCATCACACAATTCAATTCTCCCAAAATATCGGCTATTTTATCAAACATAGTAGGTAAATACTCCCCGATTAAAATAATTGATTATATTTAATTATAACATACCGAAAACAAAAATGCTATACTTTTTATATAATTTTTTTCTTTTATTTATTTATAATTTGCGAATATTTATAGATTTTTACGCAAAAAAGACTTAAATTATTCGGTTTTTATAAATTCTCCGCAATGAAACCCGTAAATAAAAGTGTTTTTGACTTCCCGTTTAAGCACCGCTTTTACCGCGCTTTTATATAATCCGAGCTGACGGCGATATACGGGGCTTTTAAGGTGTTCTCTGCTTCCCGTTTTGTAATCGACAATATCCACGCTTCCGTCGGGATTAATAACCATAAGGTCGATTACCCCCTGAATAAGCACGGTATCGCCCTTGTCGCCGTCGTCTTGTTCTGATTTATCACCGCTTGAAATGCGTGCGGGCGCGTTGAACACAAACGCTTTTTCGCGATAAAATTTTCTGCCCGCTATAAATGCTTTTACGTTTTCGAACGCCGTTATAAGCTCGGAGGGATTGTCTATCAGTTCTCCGTCGGCGGGAAACTTTGCGCTCAACCTTTTTATTTCGCTTTCGGCGGGCGCATCGAAATCCGCCCACTGCATAAACTTGTGATAAGCACTGCCCCGCTTTGCCGCTCGGTCGTCGCCCGAAAACAGTACTGGCGCGTCGTCTTTTTCGTCGGGGTCGGAGCGCACAACTCCCGAAACCGATGCCTTAACCGTTCCGCCCGTATGCACCGCGTGAGTCATAGAGTAAAACTTTTTCAGCTCGTCGGTTACCGTCGCAATAGGCTCCGAACGCAATTCCGGCTTTTCGCAGTCGGGAATGTGCGTTCGCGCTTTCGGCTTGCACGAACTCATGAATCCGTACAGCCAGTCCGAATAAGAATCGGCGTCGTAATTTTCCGAATCGGAATCGGGTTCGCCGTCGGTAACCGCAAACAGCGAAAGTCTGTTTTGAGCGCGAGTCATGGCAACGTAAAGTATGCGCAGTTCTTCCTCGGCGAGCGAGCGTCTGAGCTTTGCCGAACATGCGGCGAATCTCGGATTCTGCGAAACCGAACGCTCGTCGAAGTCGTAAGTGCGCATAACGATTCCTTCTTCTTCACTGCATATTACGTTTGCGTACACGTCGGACACATTGAAATGCTTATTCAGCTCGGGCAGAATAACGCAAGGAAATTCAAGTCCCTTAGAGCCGTGAACCGTCATTATTTTCACAGCCTTGCCGCCGTCGGTCACTTTAAGCCGCGGCGCGCCGCAACGGTTTACATGCACGAGATACCCGTGCAAAACGTCGTTTTCCTGCGCCGCCAAATGCTCCATAAAAGAATCGAGAGCCGCCGCCTCGCGCTCGCCCCCCAAACACAGCGCATAGTTAAAGCAGTTGTACCGCGAAGTTATTTCGCCCGCAAGCTCGGCAACGGTCATTTCGTCGGAAAGCACTCTCAGCGCGTTTATGCCGCTCATAAAGTCGCGCACCTTTGCGATTTTTTTTGCGGCGCCGTTCACGCAATCGCAAAATCCGCCCGCGCCCGAACGGCGTATATCCGCCAACTCGTCGAGAGTGAAATTGCCGAACATCGGCGAAAGCATTATTGCCGACAAATTAACGTCGTCGCGCGCGTTATCGAGCACGCGCAAAAACGCAAGCAATGCCGACACCGATACAAACGAATCGGCGGGCGAATCACCCGACACGAAAGCTACGGGAACAGAAAGCGACCGCAGTTTCTTTTCGAGCAAATCGGTAAATCTGCCGCGCGAACGTACAAGCACCGCAATGTCGCCGTATTCTATGTACCGCTCCTCGCCGTTTATTACTTCTTTGTCGTGAAGCATATCGGCTATTTCGTCGGCGACTTCCTCTACTTCGCGTATAAGAGAAGGCTTGTCACCGTCCGTTTCGCCGTTTATAACCGAATATATTTGCGGCTCGCGCTCGGATTCGGATTTTTCGCAGTCGGGATTTACGAATACGGCGGTTACTTTGGGGGTGCACGCACCGCCCGCATCGGCGAGCTTCTTGCCCGTTATCATGCGCTCGGATTTGTAATCCACTTTGCCGAAGTCTTTCGTCATAACCGAAGAAAAAATTTCGTTTACCGAATCGAGAACTTCCGAACCGCTTCGGAAATTGTACTTTAAGTAAAGCGCCTTGCCGCCGTCGGACGAGGCATACTCGCGCTGTTTGTCAATAAAGAACTGCGGACGGCACATGCGGAAACCGTAAACCGACTGCTTAACGTCGCCCACGTAAAACATGTTGCATTTGAATTTACCTAGAATTTTTTCCTGCAACGGGTTTATATCCTGATACTCGTCTACAAACACAAAATCGTAACAGCCCGCTATCTCGTCGCCGTGTTCGCCGCAGAGTACTTTAAGCGCGCCGTGTTCCAAATCGCCGAAATCGACTTTGACTCTTTCGCGCTTTAACTCGGCGTAACGTCTGCCCGTTTCGAGCGCGAGCCTTCCCATTGCCGAGCACATTCGCATACTGCTTTCGTGCGACGGCATTTCGGCAACGGCGGCGCGACGTTCGCAAAGGTCGGCATATGCTTTTTTCAGTTTTTTGAACCGTTCGTGAAGTTCTCCGTATTCTTCCTTTCCGCTCCTCAGCGACGGCGTTCTTGCCGTGCAGTCCGTTCCGTTTGTTATGCTGTCTTTAAGTTCCGAAAGCGCGAGCATATCGAGTTCGAACTTTGCCGCCGCATGCTCGCATATAAGCCGCTCGCATTTGAGCAGAAGTTTTTTTGCCTTTGTTTCGAGATTGCCGTACAAAAAATCCCTGTATTTAGAATCGGTATACGCCGCAGTGCGCATAAGCCATTCTTCCGGGCAGGGCTGAGCGCGCGAATAGTCCAAAACCGAAACCACCGAATCGGTGAGCCGCTTGTGCGAACGGTTGTACATAAGAGCGGTGTAAAGCTCGGCAAACTCTTTATCGCCCGATTCCTTTTGCACGGCGATAACTTCTTCCGCCGCCTCGTGCTTTAACCTAAGCTCCTCGCCCTCCTCCAAAACGGAAAACTCGGGGTCGAAATCGGCGTCGAAAAACCATGTTTTGAGAATATGCGAGCACCACGAATGCAATGTGGAAATATCCGCGCTCGGCAGATATGAAAGCTGTTCAATAAGCGCTTTATCGTCGCTTTCGGTAATTTCTTCGGCAAGCTTGCGCTTCATATCCGCCGCCGCAGACTTAGTGAAAGTGCAGACAAGCATTCGGCGTATGTCGTGTCCTTCTTTTAAGAGCGAGCAAATCCGCTCTATCATTACGGCGGTTTTGCCGCTCCCCGCTCCCGCCGATACAATAAGATTATTGCCGCGGTCGGTTATTGCTTCGAGTTGCTCGGGAGTCCATTCTCTTTTCATAAAGCCTCCCCGTCCGACGAAACCGTCTCGGACTGCTCCGCCGCGGAATCTTTGCGCACGCAACGCAATAGGTAATCCGCTTTTATACCGCCGATTTTTATTCTGTCGCGGCGCGGTTTGTTAAGAGCCTTACACGCCGCCTTAACCTCGCAGTAAGTACATTCGCTCGTTCTTCCCGAGCCGAGCGGCGAAGGCGCGCAATACCCCGTAAGCATTTCGTTCGCACCCGTGCGGAACACTTCGCTTGCGTATTCGCAAACCGCTTTAAGCACATCGCCGGACACAACCGAACCGCTTTTTACCGTTTTTACACAGCCGTCAAGCCCCGATTTTTTTGTCGAGCGCGCGGAAACCACCGTGCTCGAAGTATCGGGATTCATTAGCGAATTATCCATTTCGAAAGAATATTTTTCGTCGAACATGCCGCTCAGACGGTAGCTGTTTTTGTTTTCGGCAAACGCCGACGCAAACGGAAAATAAAACATTCCCGCCGGAGTGTATCCGTTAAATTCGGCAACCGAAAGATACACGGGCAACTGAATTTTTCTGCCGTGGTAAATGTCCGACAAAGAAAATTCCGAGCGTCCCGTTTTGTAATCTATTACGCGAACCGCTCCGCTATTTTCGCCGTCCGCCGCGCAAACGTCTATACGGTCGATTACGCCGTCTACCGTAACTGTCCCGCAGTTTATATCCATTGTAAGCCCCTTTAAGCCGCCGTCGTGCTTCCCGAACGTCAGCTCGGTGAACTTTGCCTCAAAGCTTCCCGCCCGAATCTGATTTGCAACGACGCCCGCCACGCGCACGGCTTCTTCGGTTAATTCGGCTATAAAGCCGTCGCTTGCCGCCTTTGGAAAATACGTTTCTTCCCGCTTTATTTTTCCGACTATTTCGGGGACCGAAACGGACGGATTATCGTAATCTCCCGAGCTTACGAACAGCTCGATTACCCTGTGCAGAAACGTGCCCAAATCGAGAGGCGAAACGGTACCGTCGGGGCGCGGCTCGGCGCGCAGACCGTAACGCATAAAGCAACGGAACGGACACGCAAAAAACTCTTGCACTCTGCTTACCGAAAGTCGCGACGAAAAATACAGGTCGCTTGCGTTTTTAATACCGTCGCACCTGTCGGTAACTGCGGGGAGCTCGGTTAAAGCCGCTTTCAGCTCCGGCTCGTACCCGTAGCCGAGTCCGCCCGCGTCCAAATCGTTTTTGCCGCATAAATACAGCTCCGCCGCGGAATCGGGTGTGGGACACATTTTCAAAAGCGCGGCAGACGAACCTTTTTCGGCGGCGGCATAAAGTTTTGAAAGCTCTATATCGTAGCTCGACGCCTTATAATTAAATCCGCATGCGGGATTGTTTTTAATACTTCGTATAAATGTTAAAGCTGACGAGGGCGTGCTGTCGGCAACGCATGACAAAAACAAATCTCCCGAAGAAGTAAGAACCGAATACAATTCGAGCTCCGCGCGCTTGTTAAGAGCGGCTATGCTCGGCTCGATTGCCGCACACGAGTCGCGCCCCGCTATGAGTTTTAAGTCGTCGTCCGAAAAAATACCGTCGTCGCGCATTACGCACGGAACTTCTCCCTCGTGCATTCCGAGCACGAACAAATATTTTTTTTCGCTCGCGCGGAACACCGAAACTTCTCCCACTTCCACAACGCCCGACTTGTTGGGGATTACCCCAACCTCTTTAAGACGGAAACACTCGCCGAGTGCGTCATACATTTTGTCGAAACTTGCCGAGCCCGCATAAACCTCGGCTATAACCTCTGCCGCAGATTCGGTTTCGGTGCGGGCGGACGGAAATTTTTTGTCGTACTGCGCGGATATTTCGCTTTCGTTTTCGGGTATGGCGTTTAAAACCGCGCGGTAAAAATCCGCTCCGCTTTTTATTTCTTTTCTTCCCACCGCCGATACGGCTTTATGCAGTTTAGAGCGCACGCGTTCGGCAGTGCGCACGGTTTCGCGCAGTTCTTCGTTTTTGCCGTTGTACTCTATTTGTCTGCTCATTGCCCACTCGGGCAACGACAGCGCGTATATGCAATTTTCGAACATATCCGCGTCGTCGCGCGCGATTCCGCTGTACGGATTTTTCGAAAGTTTTATGTAATTTTCGTTTGTTCCCGACTTTGCCGTGCCGAATAAATCGAGCAGATACCTCGGAAGCGGGTGCGAAGCAAGCGCGTATTTCTCATCGGTAAAATACGGCACGTTATATTCGTTGAATATTCTTCTAAGCCTGTTGAAATCCGCGCCTATCGCTATTACGCCTATATCCGAATACGGCACTCCGCGCCTTTGTAAGTCGCATATTCTGCGCGCCGCCGCCTTTAATTCGTCCGCCCGCGAAGTCGCCTCGTACTCGGTTATGTTTTTGCCTTTTAAATTCAGTCTGCACTCCGCTTTTATGACGGCGGAGTGTTCCGCTCCGCAGTAAGCGCAAATTTTATTTACTATCTGTTCGGTAAGCGGAGTAAATCCGTCGTAGCAAGCGAAAACCGCGTCGGTATTATCGAAGTAGCTCATGTCGCACCCGAGCATTTTGTTTAGCAGTAAAAGTCTGCCCGACGCGTCCACGTATTTATTCCGCGTTTCTTTATTATAAAGCGAATAAACAAGCTTTACCGCTTTAAGCTTTTGCCACACAATGCTACCGTCGCAGTCGGGCAAATCTTCGGGCGTAAGTCCCGAGGACGCAAGCTGACAAATGTTGTCGTACATCACTTCGCCGAAACCCGCAAACTTCGCGCTGTTTTTAAAACAGCCGAGTTTATCCTCGTTTTCGCTCAATATTTTGCGCACCGTAAGTATTGCGCCGAGCCGAGAAAGCGGACGGGAATTTTCGCCGCCGCAAAACTCGCACAACTTAAAACAAAGACGGTTTACGGTAAGAACCTCTATATCGAACGCGCCTCCGTTTGCGTAAATAAGCTTTTCGGCGTAAAGCGTGTATTTATCGGGCACAAACAGAATATAACGCCTGTCTAAATCCGCGCCGCGCTCGCGCCGCCTTTGCAAAATCAAATTAACCGCATATTTAAGCGACTCGGCATACGTATCGGCATATACGGTAACATCGCTTAATGCGTCACGTTTGCTTTTTGTGATAATTTTATCGCTCATTATTATATTGTAGCGTATTTTAAGTTGATAAATCAAGCGAATCGTGTTATAATATCTTCACACACAATTTATAAGGAACACGGAAATTCTATGAAAAAGAAAATTTCTGCATTGTTGTTTGCCGCAATAATGGCGGTAGCCGCCGCAGGTTGCAGTGCAACCGACATTAAAATATCGTTCGACACGAATAAACCGTGGGGACTGCTCGAATCGAGCCGTTACGACATAACGCGCTCGTATGTAGCCGGCAAAGAGCCCGTTGTGGTTGCCGAAGGTACTTACACCTCTACTATTGACGCACAAGGCGCAAACGCTACGGTTAAGAATCATTTCGAGCTTAATTATAACGACGTCACCTCGGTGCCCGATCAGGTAAATACGAGTTGGCAATTCGTTAAAAATCAGAACCTTACCGACACTTACGACGGCGAAGTTACTTTTTCGAAAGATTCCCTTTCGCCCGTTTCCGCAAGCAAAACGAGTTACGTTGCTCAGCGTCCTTTAAACGACGATGCTCTGCCCGAACCGCAGTTTGCGTCGGCGGAAAAAACCGACTTGTTCTTCGACGAATACAAATATATTCTTGATAAAAAGGTTAAATACGGCGACCCGCGCAGTTACAAGTATACCGCCGATTATTTAAGCAATAAAGCGTTATTTACCACCACAACGGTCAAAACCGATAAAAACAAGAACACCGGAAAGTACGAACGCACCTACACCCCCGTAAACAAAGATATAAAAGTTGCCGACAACACACGCTACGATAACGAACAGCTCAACTGCGTTGTTCGCGCACTGCAAAACATAAAAAGCGGCGGCAGTGCCTCCGTTTACGTTTCGTCGATTGTCGATTCGTATGACCGCGGCGAATACGTAAGATTCACGCTTTCGGTAAGCTGTTCGTCGGGCGAACGCAAAAAAGTAAAAATCTCTTCTTCGGAATTTATAGTTAAAGACGGCGACGAAACCATCGAGCCCGACTCCGACGGCTATTACACTTTAACCTGTTTGGAAACCACGCTCAGCATAACTTCGGACAAATCGGGTCCCGCCATAAAAATGTGGATAACCGACCCCGGATATAGAATAATTTCCGCCGAGCGCGAATCCGCCCAAACAAGCAAACTCATAGTTGAAATAATTCTTACCGAATACACGTCTACAACCAAAACTTACGAAACGGTTTACACTTTAAACGGTTATTCCAACGAATAAAACAAAATCTCGGTTTTAAATATGCAATTCAAAAGGGATGAACGGTTTTAAAAAGCCTTTCATCCCTTTTTTTGTTTTGCAATATTTCATGAGTCGCAAACAATGCTATTTAATGATATTTACTCTCCTTAATACCATTTTGTAATTCTTTAAATCGGTAAATCCGCCCAAGCACTCAAACGCAAAAACGTAATCGCCCGATTGCACAAAGTATGTTTCGCCCGCCGTTCCGTTTGGTGCGGCAAATAAAACGCCGTTGCCGTAATCGGTGTAAGTTATACTCATTCCGCTCGACATGTTTGCGCCGTACTTTTGGGTTGTGTGCGTATATTTTTTGTCCGCTACGTTAAATCTGCCGCTGTACAAAACAGTTTCGGAGTCGTATTCGCGCAAAGTGAGGTCGGAAAAGCTTACGTTTACACTGCCGAAGTCACGGTTAAAACTCCATTCTCCTTCGTCGAGATAATTTATAACCGCGTCGGCGTCATCGTCGGCATACAGTTCCGCAACCGCCGTCTTAACTGCCGAAACGTCAACATCTCGCATTACTTTAAGCAGTGCGGCGTTACGGTTGTATTCGTAAGTGTGCGGATTAATCTCGGTATAACGCGCTACAAACGCGTTTACGTATTTTTCGGGATAGCGATTGTCCGGGTTGCGGTAAAGAGTGTCGATTAAAGCAATGTCGGTTGCGCTGAACGAAAACGGGCCGTTGAATTGATACCGTTGCATAATGGTATCTTTTGTATACTTATCGCTTGTGTACGCATCGCCCGCGCCGAAAAGGTGCATAAGCTCGTGCTTGAATACCGACATGGTTTTTTTGCCGTCATTGAATACGTCCTCTCTTATACGTATCGAGTTATCGTAGGGAGAAGCCATACCCAAAGTGTCGGTACTGCTGCCGAAATTCTCCACTGCGGTTACGGTAATCTTATAGCGGCTGTTTTGTTCGTTGCCGGTAGGGTTGAAATTCAGCTTAAACTTATAGTTGGGATTTATTACGTCGAATGCGTAATTAAATTCCGCAACGCAGTCCTCAATTACGGGTCGTATGTAATCTTCGGGAGTGAACATGCAGTTAATGTTTATGTACTCGCCGTCCTCGGGGCACGTCATTCTGTAAACGGTGTTGCCGTACAGCAAGAACACTTTATCCGCACCGCCGTAAATATCTGACAACTTTTCGAGTGCCGCGTCCGCGTCGGGCAAAGTATGGTTCTGCGCCCACAGTCCGCTGTCCGCCCAATCGGAAGGAAGCACAATTTCGTCCCCGTCGTCCGGCGTTTGATTATCGCCGCCGTCCGGCGTTTGATTATCGTCCCCGTCGTCGGACGGATATTCGATTTTGTTTTGACCGTCGCCCGCATTTCCGCGTCTGTCGTTACAGCCCGCCGCGCAAATCGCAACGGCGCAAGATAACAGCAATGCCAAAACCACGGGCAGGATTTTTCCGAAAAGTTTTCCGAATCCGCGCATTTGTCTTTTTCTCCGATTTCCGATTTTCCTTCTTATGTAACTTTTTTTGCTTTTGCGTGTGCGGCAAATTACAAGCGCAAACTCAATTAGCCTTGTAAATCAACCTTTTTGTACGCCGCTTTAAGTCTGCGTATGCTTTCGGTTTTTCCGAACAGCTTAGCCATTTCGGTCGCTCCGCCGGGAGTTGACGCCGCTCCCGTAAGAGCAATGCGGAAAATCCACAGCACCTGTCCTTTTTTGTAACCGGATTTTTCGGCATATGCGGGAAGTGCGTCGTGCAGATTATCCCAATCGGACTCCGCAATCTTAATCAAATCGGGTAACATTTTTTTCGCAAGCGCCGCATCGGTTTTCCATTTTGCGTTTTCGAACAGAACGGTATCGAACGAATCGAATTCGTTTATAAATGCGGTAAGCTTGCCTACGTCGGTAAACACCTCGGTGCGCGAGTGCAACAGAGTACTCAAATACTTTAAATCGAGTCCCTTCAAATAACCGTAAGGCGCGTAAAACGGCAATGCGTAATTATGAAATTCTTCTTCCGAAAGCTCTTTTACGTAAAGCGAATTGAGCCAACGCATTTTGGTTTCGTCGAAAATGGATGCGGATTTACTCACCCCGTCGAGCGAGAAAAGCTCGGTCATTTCCGCGAGAGTCATTTTTTCGCGGTTGTCTTTGGGCGACCAACCCAAGAGTGCGATATAGTTTACAATCGCGTCTTTTAAAAATCCTTTTGCGATAAAGTCCTCATAGTTGGCGTCGCCGTGACGCTTTGAGAGCTTTTGGTGCGCGTCGCGCATTATGGGTTGCAAGTGAATATACTGCGGACGTTCCCACCCGAGCGCGTCGTACAATAAGTTATATTTTGGCGTTGACGAAAGATATTCCGTTCCGCGTATAACGTGCGTAATTCCCATAAGGTGGTCGTCGATTACGTTGGCAAAGTTATAAGTCGGATATCCGTCAGACTTAATAAGTATGTTATCCTCTAAGTCGTTATAATCAACGCTGATTTCGCCGAACACAAGGTCGGTATAACTTGAAACGCCCTTTGCGGGTATGTTCTGCCTGATTACATACTTCTCTCCCGCCGCTATGCGTTTGCGAGCCTCCTCTACGCTTATATGATTAAGGCAGTGCTTGTCGTATTTGGTTGCGCCGTCCTTGTGAATCTGTTCGAGCCGTTCCTTTGTGCAAAAGCAGTAATAAGCGTCGCCGCTCTCGATTAGTCGTTCGGCATATTGAAGATAAATATCTTTGCGTTGAGTCTGAACGTAAGGACCGTACTCGCCGCCCACGTCGGGACCTTCGTCGTAAACAAGTCCCGTTTCATGCAATGTGCGGTAAATAAGTTCTACCGCTCCGTCTACCGTGCGCTCTAAGTCGGTATCCTCTATTCGCAGTATAAATTTTCCTCCCGCCTTTTTTGCGTACAAATAGGCGTACAGCGCGGTGCGCAATCCCCCCACATGCAGATATCCCGTGGGGCTCGGTGCAAAACGTGTTCTTACCATAATAAGGTATGCTCCTTGACAAATTATCCGTTTACTATTATAATATCATCGTAAAATAAAAGCAACCGAATTGACGTGAGAGGTATATTAAATGCTGAACGATTTAAAAGAACTTATACAAATTCAATCCACCATGGGCGAAGCGGAAAGCGGCGCACCGTTCGGTGCGGGTCCGAAAGCGGCACTCGATAAATTTTTGGAAATAGCCGCTCGCTACGGCTTTAAAACGCATAACGAAAACGGTTACTGCGGTTGGGCGGAATACGGCGAAGGAAGCGGTTTGATAGGAATACTCGGACATTTGGACGTTGTGCCCGCGGGCGACGGATGGAGTCACGACCCTTATACGCTCGTATGCGAAAACGGCTTAATTATGGGCAGAGGCGTTGCCGACGACAAAGGACCTACTGTTGCCGCATTGCACGCGCTTAAACGCATTAAAGACAGCGGCGCAAAGCTGAATAACCGCATACGTCTTATTGTGGGTTGCAACGAAGAAAACGGTTCGGAATGCATAGAGTACTACCGCGAGCATTGCGAAATTCCCAAGGCAAGCTTTGTCCCCGACGCCGATTTCCCCGTTATAAACAGCGAAAAAGGCATATTGCATTTATCCGTTCTTTTACCCGCCGACGAAGTTTTAAAGTCGGATATTTCGGAGCTGAAAGCGGGACTTCGCCCCAACATCGTACCGGATTTCTGTTCGGCAACGGTGATAAAAGGCAGTGAATTGTTTGAAACGATTACTGCGCTCGGAAACAGCAGCGACGTATTCGCTACTCCCAAAGCGGCGAAGATAATTATAGACAACAATATGCGCACAGAGGATTTTTCGGCGCACTTCTTCCCCGATAAAATCGTTTTGGAATCACGCGGAGTTGCGGGACATGCCATGTCGCCCGAAAAGGGAGAAAACGCCGCAATAAAAATGATTACCCTTTTAAACGGCTTAACGGGCGGTAAATCGAGTGCGCTTGGCGCGGCGGTAAAATACCTCGGCGCGCCCAATCCCGCAAGTCTGTTGGGCATTGCGGCGGAAGATAAAGTTTCGGGCAATCTTACCGTAAATACCGGCATTGTGAATTATATCGAGGGTGCAAATCATGTGGGAATAACGCTCGATTTGCGATTGCCCGTATGCGCAAATCACGAAAAAGTTGTAAGCAATATAGAAAAGTGTTTTAACGGCGCAACCGTAATTGTCAATCGTTGGTCGCCCAACCTTTATATTCCCGAAGACAGCAAACTCGTAAGCTCGCTTTTAGACGCTTACGCCGAAACCACCGGGGGCGACAGAAAATGCCTTTACTGCGGCGGGGGCACATATGCGCGCGAACTTCCCAATGCGGTTGCGTTCGGTCCCACCTTTGAAAACCTCGAAACCAATATACACAATATCGACGAATCTTTCCCGATTGAGCTGTTCGATAAGTTACCCGCTATTTACGAGGCGGCGATATTAAAACTTGACAAAGCGTTTTAAAACGCCGCACTATTTACGCACAAGTCATTTAGGAAAGCGACGAAAACAAGCAAATCGCTCTTTTGCACCGAGCAGAAAATAATAAAATCACTGAAAATAGGAAAATATATAAAATAAGGAGTATATAATTATGATTGAACTTAACGACAGCACTTTCGATTCGGAAATATCGGGTGACTTACCCGTAGTTGTAGACTTTTGGGCACCGTGGTGCGGACCTTGCCGCAGTCAGACTCCCATACTCGAACAGTTTGCCGAAAAATATTCGGGCAAAGTCAAGGTGTGCAAAGTAAACACCGACGAAAACGAAAAACTTTGCATGCAATTCGGAATAATGAGTATTCCCACAATTATCGTCTTTAAGGGCGGAGAGGTTTTCAACAAAGCCGTGGGCGTACAATCAATAAGCAACCTTGCCCAACTTGCGGGGTTATAATACAAAACCGAAAAATCAAATTGCATAAACGAAAACCGCCGTTGCAAGAAAAAGCAACAGCGGTTTTTATTTGAGCGGGTCGTTGCCCTCATTGGGCGGATGACATCGCCACAGGCGCGCAACAATTTTCGGGACTCCGCGAATTACGCCGTATTTACGTAATGCTTGAAGCGCGTACTCCGAGCACGTGGGAGTGAAAACGCAACGGCGGCGCACATGAGCGGGGGCCTTTGCCTGATACACGAGAACGCACCATATCAAAATACTGCGCATGCGCACTATTATATACAGTCCCAAAAGTCCGAGCGATACCGACAGAGCAACCGTTAAGTTATAGCGCGGCAACAAAAAATACAGCAGACAAAAAATTCCGCCGCAGATTATAAGCGGCAATGTTATGTTAAGCACCGCCCGCACGGCGGATATGTGCGGGCGAACCAATCCGTGCTCGTCCACGCTTGCGCCGTTAGTCTTTTTTATAAGCGTATCTATTGCCGCAGTGCGCATTTGCGAATAGGCGAAATCCGCCTCGGTGAGTTCCACCGACACGGTTTGACAGTCGCCTACCGTAGCATTTTCGGCTTTGACGGTTTGTTCCTTACTATCCGCGCAGGCTTCTGCGTTAAAAGAAAAAGAATCCGCATCGGGTGCCGATGCGGACTTTTGTTTTATGTCGTTTCTATTGTTTTGCAAACGGCTTACGCTTCCTTAACGAATACAAGCATATAAAAAGTTGTTACTATCGTTTGCTTGTTAATAAAGCAACCTTTTGTTTGCTGAGTGGTGATAGGCTCCATCGAGTGGTAAGTCCAACCCTCTTTTGCCATATTCGAAATAACCGATTCGAACGAATTTACCGCGTCGCCTGTGTTGCCTTTTTTGTCGAGAATCTGGCTTGTGGTAGGTCCCGCTACAAGTTTGTAAACTTTCATAATATATCTCCTTTGTTTTTCATTGATATTATTTTATCATACAATCGCGTAATATGTCAAGATATTTTTCAAGACATCGATATGTAATCATTTGATTTTTATTGGCGTTATTTATCATAATAAAATTCCCCTCCGCCTTATGTAAGACGGGAGGGGAAACAATGTTACACCAACTCTATGAGCGCGGCTTCGGCGCTGTCGCCTCTGCGGAATCCCATTTTAAGAACGCGGGTGTAACCGCCTTTCTGACCGAGGTCGGCGGCACGCTTGGTATATTTGGGAGCGTACTCGTTGAAAATCTTTTCGATAAGCGGGTGCTGAATATGCTCGGTGCGTTGCTTAAAAGCAATAGCCGATTCTTTTTCACCGCGCTGTTCCTGGCGGTCGTAAACGATACTCATTATTTTACGGCGTGCGGCAAGTTTTTTGGGACCGTCGTTTACGAGTTCCACTTTAACGTCGCCCTTGTCCGTTTTGCGGGTTTCAACCTTTTTGTAAGTATCGGTATAGCTGTTTATTGCAAGCGTAAGAATTTTATCCGCCATGCGGCTAACTTCTTTTGCGCGGTCGCAGGTGGTTTCTATTTTACCGTTCCAAAGAAGGTCGGTAACCTGATTGCGTAAAAGAGCCATTCTTTGATCGGTGGGTTTACCCAATTTTCTCTGTTCCATTTTTGCGTTACTCCTTAATCATCGTTGCTTTTAAGATCCAAACCGTAAGAGCGCAGTTTGCTTATAACCTCGTCAAGCGACTTGCGACCCAAATTGCGGACTTTAAGCATATCTTCTTCCGTTCTCTTTGTTAAATCTTCTACGGTATGAATCGCGGCGCGCTTTAAGCAGTTGTAACTGCGAACGCTTAAATCCATGTCTTCGATGTTCATTTCGAGAACTTTTTGCTGTTTGTCTTCCTCGCGCGAAACGAGTATATCCATGCCCGATATTACGTCCGAAAGATTTACAAACAAACGGATATGGTCTTCAATCGCTTTTGCGGCAAGACTCAGAACGTCCTTTGCCGACAAGCTGCCGTCGGTTTTAACTTCGAGCGTGAGTTTGTCGTAATCTATCGACTGCCCCACACGGGTGCTTTCAACCGAATAGCTTGCGGCTTTAACAGGCGTAAAAATAGCGTCGATGGGAATATAACCTATGGGCTGGCTTTCGTCTTTGTGGTGTAATGCCACTACATAGCCTCTGCCGCGCGCAACGGTCATTTCCATGTTAAGCTTTCCGCCGTCGTCAAGCGTGCAAATGTACATATCGGGGTTTAAAACTTCTATCTCGGGGTCGATTTCGATATCCTTAGCGGTTACGATACCCGGTGTATTGCGCTCGATTTTGAGCGTCTTTTTAAGGGTCTTGTCGGAATAGTTGGCTTTAAGATTGAGCCCTTTTAAATTAAGAATAATCTCCGCAACGTCTTCCTTGACTCCCTTGATGGTAGTAAACTCGTGGCTTGCACCCTCTATGCGAATGCCCACAACCGCCGTTCCGGGGAGTGCGGACAACAGAACCCTTCTGAGCGCATTGCCGAGCGTAATGCCATAACCACGCTCGAGAGGTTCTACTACAAACTTTCCTACCCTTAAATCGGGGCTTTCCTCAAGCGTAATCCGTGGCTTTTCGATTTCCATCATATTCATTCAATTCTCCTTGGTGGCTTATGCCACTTTGACAGACTTTACTTTATTTGACTTATTTACTGTTACTTGGAATACAACTCGACGATAAGCTGCTCGTTGATATTAAGGTCGATATCTTCGCGCTTAGGGCTGTCGATTATTTTGCCCACAAGCGACTCGGTGTCGAACTCCAACCACTTGGGCATTACTATGCGTGCTCCGCGCAGTTCTTTGAAAATCGCGTTGTCTTTCTTGTTTTCGTTTACCGCGATAACGTCGCCGATTTTAACCTGATACGAAGGTATGTCTACACGCTTGCCGTTTACCGTTATGTGACCGTGATTTACAATCTGACGGCACTGAGCGCGGCTTGCGCCTATGCCCATACGGTATACCACGTTATCGAGTCTGCGCTCGATAAGCGCAAGCATGTTTTCACCGGTTACGCCGCGCATACGCTCGGCTTCTTCGTAATAACTGCGGAACTGCTTTTCGAGCAATCCGTAAGCGCGCTTTGCCTTTTGCTTTTCACGCAACTGCACGCTGTACTCGCTTGCTTTTTTTCTGCCCATGCCGTGCTGTCCGGGAGGAACGGGGCGACGCTCCATAGCGCATTTTTTGCTGGTGCAACGCTCGCCTTTAAGGAACAGTTTTTGTCCTTCGCGGCGGCACTGACGACAATCTGCACATGTATATTTAGCCATTTTATCTTATCTCTCCTATTAAACTCTTCTGCGTTTGGGCGGACGGCATCCGTTATGAGGAATGGGCGAAACGTCGGTTATGCTCGTTACGGCAAGTCCCACTACTTCGAGTGCGCGGATTGCCGACTCACGACCGCTGCCGGGACCTTTAACGAAAACGTCAACGCTTTTAAGTCCGTGTTCTTTTGCCGCAGCCGCAGCTTTTTCGGAAGCCTGCTGAGCCGCAAACGGCGTGCTTTTACGGCTGCCGCGGAAGTTGAGCGCTCCTGCACTGCATGCGGAAATCGCATTCCCCTGCTCGTCGGTTACGGTTATAATCGTATTGTTAAACGAAGCGTGGATATGCACTTGTCCTTTATCTATATTCTTAGTTACTCTGCTCTTTCTGGAAGAAGTCTTTTTCACTGCCATTTTTTATGCTCTCCTACTTTTTCTTTCTGCCCACGGTACGCTTGGGACCTTTGCGAGTGCGCGCATTCTGCTTGGTGTTCTGTCCGCGAACGGGAAGACCTTTGCGGTGACGCACGCCGCGGTAGCATCCTATTTCCATAAGGCGTTTTATGTTGAGAGCCACTTCACGGTGCAAATCGCCTTCTACGCGGAGGTTGTGCTCTACGTAAGAACGGATTTTGTTTACTTCTTCTTCGTTTAAATCTTTTACTCGGGTGTCGGGATTTACGCCCGTATCCGCCAAAATCTTTTGAGCGGTGGGCTTGCCGATACCGTAAATATACGTAAGTCCGATTTCCACGCGTTTTTCACGGGGTAAATCTATTCCGGCTATTCTTGCCACAGTTTTTCTCCTTTAAAATTTGTTTATTTAGAGTTTTAAATATATATGATTACGCAATTTTTACGCAGTGCCGACTATGGAATGTTAATCAGCACCGCCCCGTTGCGATATTTTTCTTTTTTTAATATCAACCCGTAACCTGACTTACGGAACTGCATCTTTTAATATCAACCCGTAACCTGACTTACGGAACTGTTTTGCTCTTTAAACGCCAAAACGGCGCACGGAAACTGCCCTTATACAAGGAATCCGCGCGCATATTCGTGTTTTGCCGCCTTTTTCAGCCCTGACGCTGTTTGTGATTGGGGTACTTCGAGCAGATAACCATTACTTTGCCGTGACGCTTGATTACTCTGCATCTGTCGCACATGGGTTTAACCGAAGTTCTTACTTTCATTTTAGTTACCTCTTTGGGGTTAATTTTTGTTGCGGTAGGTTATTCTACCTTTTGTAATATCGTAGGGCGACATTTCGATTTTAACGGTGTCGCCTTCTAAGATTTTAATGTAGTGCATACGGATTTTACCCGATATGGTACATGTCACAATGTGACCGTTTGACAGCTTTACCTTGAACATAGCGTTGCGCAGGCACTCTACCACGGTACCTTCCGCTTCGATATTATCGTCCTTGGGCATAACCTCTCCTTATTGTTTTTTGTCTTTCAAATCTCTGAGAATTTTTTTTATCTTTGCGTCGGTCGGTTTACCGCTTTTTATCGCAGTTTGCGCCGGTTCCGACAAACAAATCGCTTTTACGTGCTTTACCCTCTTTGTTTTGGGTTTATCGAGCGGTCGCACATCGCCGTCGGTACACAATATAAAGTCGGAATTGAGCACCGCCGCTACTATATACAACCTTCCTTTATCGTGCCCCATGCGGCTTACAACCGCAAGTCCGACTTCGGGAACTTTAAGGGCGTACATATTATTATAGCACATAATTTTCTCTTTGTAAAGTGACTGAAACACTTTGTTTTTATGGGATTTGCCTGTTAAAGCGTCAGAATTTCGGGTTCTCCGTCGAAAATCGCTATGGTGTTTTCGTAATGCGCCGACAAGCTCCCGTCGGCGGTTCGCGTTGTCCAACCGTCGGAATCGAATTTGATTTTAAACGTACCTGCGTTTATCATAGGTTCTACCGCTATGGTGTAACCCGATTTAAACATAACGCCCGTTCCCGCCGTTCCGAAATTCGGCACCGAGGGGTCTTCGTGCATTTTTCTGCCTATACCGTGTCCTACCATTTCACGCACAACGCCGTAACCGTGGCTTTCGGCATGAGCCTGAATCGCATGACTTAAATCGCCGAGTCGTTTTCCGTTTTTTGCGTGCTTGATGCCTTCGTAGAAACATTCGCGCGTAACGTCGATAAGCTTTTGCGCCGCGGCGGATATTTTACCGACCGCAAACGTCCTTGCCGCATCGCCCTGCCATCCGTCTTTTATTACGCCTACGTCCACCGACACTATGTCGCCTTCTTGCAGTACGTATCCGCTCGGGATTCCGTGAACCACTACGTCGTTTACCGAAACGCAAGCCGAGGCGGGATAGCCGCAGTAACCCAAAAACGACGGGATAGCATCGTGGGAAGTAATAAACTCGTGAATAAGACGGTTTATTTCGGCGGTTGTCACCCCCGGTTTTACGTACTCCTCTATATATCTGAGAGTATCGCCCGTAAGTTTGCCCGCAACACGCATTTTATTAAGTTCGTTCGGCTTTTTTACTGTTATCATTATTCAATCCTGCTTTTTTGCAAAAAACAGGCAAAAAAATTTTAATCGGATTACCGACGACTATTTTATTTTGTCGAGAACCGTTACCACTTCGGCAAACACATCATCGATAGCTTTCATGCCGTCAACCGATTTGAGCTTGCCCTTTGCCAAGTAGTAATCGATAAGAGGCTGAGTTTGCTCGGTGTAAACTTTAAGACGGTTGCCCACCGTTTCCTCGGTGTCATCGGCACGCTGTATAACGTCGCCGCCGCACTTCGTGCATTTTTTGCCGTCAAACGCGGATACGTGGTAGCTTTCGCCGCAAGACGAACATACTCTGCGACCCGTAAGACGAGCCATGAGCTTATCGAGGTCTACGGCAAGATTGAGCACCA
Organism: uncultured Clostridia bacterium; assembly: GCA_947086925.1. Taxonomy (GTDB): domain Bacteria; phylum Bacillota; class Clostridia; order Christensenellales; family Pumilibacteraceae; genus Pumilibacter. The sequence goes on along the minus strand of CAMUAL010000001.1, from coordinate 55,227 downwards.
AGTCAACGTCTGCCATTTTATCGAGTGCTTCCGCTTGCATTACGTTACGGGGAAATCCGTCGAGCATAAAGCCTTTTTTGCAATCCGACTCTTTAAGACGCTCGGCAACTATTTCGCAAGTTACTTCGTCGGGAACAAGCTGACCTTTATCGATATACGCTTTTGCTTTGAGTCCAACAGGCGTGCCTTCTTTAAGATTCTTGCGGAAGATGTCGCCCGTGGAAATATGCACAACATTGTACTTTTCGGCAATCTTGACTGCCTGTGTTCCTTTACCTGCGCCCGGCGCGCCGAGTAAAACGATTTTCATTCTTTATCCTCCCGCTTTTTGTAAAAAGCTTGAAAAACTTTTAATGGGCTTTACTTGCCACTCGTTATAGGTGGGCTTTGTCACGCATATAGGTTGCTTTGTAACCCGTTATAAATTGACTTCGTCACCCCGACCGTAGCGGAGGGGGCTTTCCCTAATTTAACTCGGCACTGATTTTCGCAACAGTTGGCGCGCACGCGAGAACGCGTACAAATACGCACCTGACCGAGCGAGCAACAAACACCCAAACAATTAAGATGCGCCCGTATATGCAGCCGACTATTTCAAGAAACCGCGATACTGCTTCATCATAAGCTGACTTTCAAGTTGTTTTTGGAACTCGATAGCCACCGATACAACGATTAGCATACCTGTTGCGCTGAACGCGTTTACAAGCGACGCCGCTTCGCTGTTTTGGAATACGAAACTGAATATAAGCGAAGGAACGATTGCGATAATCGCAAGGAATATCGCACCGAACAAAGTTAAACGCTTGTTTACTCTGTTAAGATATTCGCTTGTCATTTTGCCGGGACGTAATCCGGTAATATTTCCGCCGTACTGCTGAATATTGCGTGCGACTTCTTCTGCATTGAACTGAATCTGCGCATAGAAGAAACTGAAAAACAATATCAGCAGTCCCATTACAACTATATAAATGGGTTGCCCCGTTCCGAGCCATTTCTGCCACCATGTATAAAAAGCATTGTCCATGTTGAACAGCGACATTATGAGCTGAGGGAACGAAAGTATTGCGGTTGCAAATATGATGGGCAATACGCCGCTTGCGTTTACTTTAATGGGAATATATGTGGTTTGTCCGCCGTACTGCTTGCGACCTTTAATCTGTTTTGCGTAGTGCACGGGAATCTTGCGCTCGGCAAGGTCTACGAATACAATAAACGCAAAGATAAGTATTACAAGCAAAGCGAACGCCAACAGTGCCCACGGGGCCATATCCGCACCCGCACTGCCGCTGAACCAAATGGTGAATACCGATACAATGCTTATGCCTGCGGTGGAAAGGATACCTACGAAGATAAGGAGCGAAATGCCGTTACCTACTCCGATTTCGGTGATTCTCTCGCCGAGCCACATTGTGAACATAGAACCGGATACGAGTATAATGCCTACGAACATGCACACAAGCCATTCGGGCAATGCCACGCCGAACAAGCCGGTACTGATTGAATCGGAATTTACAAAGCTAACCAAAATACCCGCGGCTTGCGCAACGGCAAGTACCAAAGTGAAGTATCTTGTTATTTTGTTGAGTTTCTTTCTGCCCTCGTCACCTTGCTTACTGAGTCTTTCAAGTGGGGGGATAGCAACGGTAAGCAACTGAATGATAATCGACGCATTGATATACGGCGATATTCCTATTGCAAGAAAAGCACCGTTTTGAAGCGCGCCGCCGGTAATCATGCCGAGCAAGTCGAGTATGTTACCCGAATTGCCGACCGAGCCGGTGTAAGTTTCGCCGGCTATACCGGGAATAGGCAACCAACACCCTAAGCGGTAAACAAACATAAGCGCCAAAGTAATAAGAATCTTTTTTCTTACGTCCTTATTCTTAAACGCGTTAACGAGAGTTTGAAACATTACAACACCTCTGCTTTACCGCCGGCCTTCTCTATTTTTTCCGCTGCGGATTTCGAGAATTTCTTAGCCTGAACGGTAACTTTTTTGGTGAGTTCTCCGTTGCCGAGCACCTTTAATCCGTAAGGTTCGATTTTGCTGAGCACGCCCGCTTTTTTAAGCTCCTCGGCGTTCACAACCGCACCGTCGTCAAACGAATTGAGGTCGTCGAGATTTACTATCGAATATACTTTCTTGTAGCGGTTGTCAAAACCCGATTTGGGTATTCTGCGGCTGAGCGGCATCTGTCCGCCCTCGAAGCCGGGACGTACTCCGCCGCCGCTTCTTGCCCACTGTCCCTTGTGTCCTTTACCGCTGGTTTTTCCGGTACCCGAACCGATACCGCGCCCCAAACGCTTGGGTGCTTTTCTCGCACCCGCCGCGGGTGAAATGTCATTCATTTTCATTAGGCTTGTACCTCCTCTACGCTCACAAGGTGCTTAACCGCGAAAATCATTCCGCGCATAGCGGGATTGTCGCGTACCACAACGCTGGAACGAATTTTTTTAAGTCCCAATGCCTGAACTGTTCTTTTATGCTTTTCAAGGCTGCCGATTGTGCTTTTTACAAGCGTAACTTTAAGCATCTTATCAGCGGCTTTATCGGTCTTTTTTGTAGCCATATCGCCTCTCCTATCCTAAAATTTCTTCTACGGTTTTACCGCGGAGTGCCGCCACCTGTTCGGGCGAACGAAGCGATGTAAGCCCGCTGAAAGTAGCCTTAACGCTGTTTATGGGATTACGGCTGCCGTAGCTTTTGGTAGTTATGTTCTTAATGCCCGCAAGCTCTACCACCGCACGCACGCTGCCGCCGGCTATAACGCCGGTACCTTCGGGAGCGGGACGCAGTAATACCTGCGAAGTTCCGAACTTACCTATTATCTCATGCGGTATAGTGCCGTCGCTGAGCGCAATTTTAACCAAACTGCGACGAGCAACGCCTTCCGCCTTTTTGATAGCCTCGGGGACTTCGGCGGCTTTGCCGGTACCAATACCCACATTGCCGTTGCCGTCGCCGACTACAACAAGTGCCGAAAAGCGCATGTTGCGTCCGCCCTTAACAACCTTTGTGATACGGTTTACCGCTACGAGTTTGCTTTTAAAGCCGTCATCCGGCTTCATTTCTTCACGTTCACGTCTTGCCATTTCCGATTTCCTCCGTTAAAATTTGAGTCCCGCTTCGCGCGCGCCGTCGGCAAGAGCTTTAACTCTGCCCGTGTAAAGGTAGCCGCCGCGGTCGAATACGACGCAAGCTATACCTTTTGCCATTGCCTTTTTGGCAACGTCGGCACCGACTATTGCGGCAGCCTCGGTTTTGGTTTTACCTTTGACGTTGACGTCTTTTGCCACAGTCGAACTTGCGGCAAGCGTTTTGCCCGCCACGTCGTCGATAACCTGTGCGTAAATGTGACTTGTGGAGCGGTAAACATTAAGGCGCGGGCACTGAGCCGTTCCCGAAATGTTGCTGCGAACGCGCAAATGACGTTTTAAACGAATCTGATTTTTATTCTGCTTGTTTATCATATTTTACGCTCCTTACTTACCTGCCGTCTTGCCTTCCTTCTTCACAAGCACTTCGTCCGAATAATGGAGTCCGTAATTGTGATAAGGCTCAACGGGTCGCTTACTGCGAATGGTAGCGGCGGTCTGTCCGACCAACTCCTTGCTTATACCCGAAACGACAACCGTCGTAATGTCGGGGCAAGTAATGGTTATTCCCTCGGGAGCAATGAACTCTACGGGGTGACTGTAACCTAAGCTCATTGTAAGCTTGTTTCCGGCAACCGCGGCTTTGTAACCTACGCCCTGAATAATAAGGGTGCGGGTAAACGGCGTAACAACACCGGCTACCATGTTGGCTATAAGCTGACGGTAAAGTCCGTGCTTCGATTTTGTTTCTTTCTTTTCGTCGGAGCGAAGTACGTGTACTTCCGCGCCTTCTACTTTAACCTGAATTTTGTTGCTTGCTATTTCGCGCTCGAGCGTACCCTTGGGTCCGCTTACTTTAACCGCGGCACCGTTTACTTCAACCTTAACGCCTGCGGGAATAGCAATCGGCATTCTACCTATTCTTGACATACTGAGCCTCCCTTACCAAACGTAGGCGAGCACTTCGCCGCCGACTTTCTGCGCACGCGCTTGTTTATCGGTCATTACGCCCTTGCTTGTCGAGATTATCGCAATTCCGAGTCCGCCCAAAACTTTGGGTAAATCTTCGTAGCCGCAGTATACACGCAAGCCCGGCTTACTGATACGTTTAAGGTTTGTTATAACTCTTTCGTACTTGTTGCCGTATTTGAGAACCATGTTGATAACGGGGTGTCCGTTATCGTCGCCGATTTCCGCGCTTTTGATAAAACCTTCTTCAACAAGAATATCCGCGATTGCCTTCTTCATTTTGGAAGCCGGCACCGATACGGAGTCGTGACGCGCGGTGAGCGCATTACGTATTCTCGTGAGCAAATCCGCTATGGGGTCTGTTGTAACCATATTGATTGTCCCTCCTTACCAGCTCGACTTTTTAACGCCGGGAATCTCGCCCTTGTAGGCAAGTTCGCGGAAGCATATTCTGCAAATACCGTACTTTTTCAAAACGGCATGCGGACGTCCGCAAATGTTGCAACGCGTATATGCGCGCGTAGAGAACTTTGCGGGTTTTTGCTGCTTGTTAATCATTGCTTTTTTAGCCATAATTTTCTCCTATCCTCCGCTAGTTTCTGAACGGCATGCCCATTTTGGTGAGCAATGCTTTCGCTTCATCGTCCGACTTGGCGGTAGTTACTATGCAAATATCGAAACCGCGTACTTTTTCCACTTGTTCGTAGGAAATTTCGGGGAAGATAATTTGCTCTTTTATACCCATCGAATAGTTTCCTCTGCCGTCGAACGACTTTCCGGATATTCCGCGGAAGTCGCGCACGCGGGGAAGTGCTATCGAAACAAGCTTATCGAGGAACTCGTACATTTTATCGCCGCGAAGGGTTACTTTTATGCCTATGGGCTGATTTTCGCGGAGCTTGAAGTTTGCTACGCTTTTCTTCGCCTTTGTTACAATGCTCTTTTGTCCGCAGATAGCTTCGAGTTCGGCTTGCGCAAGCTGAATACTTTTGCTGTTATCCTTAATATCGCCGAGACGCATATTAAGAGTGATTTTTTCGAGCTTGGGAACTTCGTTGATGTTCTTATACCCTTTTTCGCTCATAAGAGCGGGAACGATTTCGCTCACGTAACGCTTTCTGAGGCGGTAACGGGCATCGTTTTTCGTATCGGTTGCAGTCTTGTTCGCCGCAACCTGATTTTTCTTTTCTGCCATTGTGTCCTCCGATTAGTTCTCGCCGCCGTTTGCGGTATCGGCAGTGTTTTCTGCCTCGGGTTTAACGGTTTTCTTAGCCGCGGGCTTTTCGGCCGCGGTCTTTTTAGCCGCGGGTTTCTTTGCCGCGGTCTTTTTTGCCGTGGTCTTTTCTTTTACCTCGGTTTCCGCCTCTACGGCTTCTGCCTTATCGGTTTTACCTTTTTTGGATTTCTTTTCTACTTTCTTTGTGTCGAGCGAAGCTCCGCATTTGTTGCAAACGCGAACCTTTTTATCGCCTTCCTCTTTGTGAGCAACACGGGTCGCCTTGTTGCAAACGGGGCAGATAATCTGCACGTTGCTAACGTCTACGGGACCTGAAAGCTTGTTTTTGCCGCCCGGTTGATTTGCGCCGCGGGGCTTAACGTGCTTTGTTATAATGTTGCAACCTTCTACGACTACTCTGCCGCTTGTGGGGTCGCAAGAAGTTATTTTACCGGTCTTGCCTTTGTCTTTGCCGGCAATCATAACAACATTGTCGCCTTTCTTTACGTTCAAACTCATGTTCTCTTACCTCCTACAAAACTTCCGGTGCAAGAGAAATGATTTTCATGTAATCTTTTTCTCTGAGCTCGCGGGCAATGGGTCCGAAGATACGGGTGCCGCGGGGTTGTTTCTGGTTGTCGATTATTACGGCGGCGTTATCGTCGAAACGGATAAACGAGCCGTCGGGGCGACCGACGCCCTTATTCGTGCGCACGATTACCGCCTTTACTACGTCGCCTTTTTTAACGGCGCCGCCGGTAGACGCGCTTTTTACCGAGGCGATGATAACGTCGCCTATATTGCCGCTTCTGCGGAACGAGCCGCCGAGCACGCGAATGCACATGATTTCTTTTGCACCGCTGTTGTCGGCTACTTTAAGATAGGTCTGTGGTTGTATCATAATTTCACCTCTCCTTACTTCGCCTTCTCGACTACTTTGACAAGACGCCAGCACTTATCTTTTGAGATATGGCGGGTTTCCATTATTTCAACGGTATCGCCTATGCCTGCCTCGTTGTTTTCGTCGTGAGCTTTCAGTTTTTTGGTCTTGTTAATGGTCTTTTTATACAGAGGGTGCTTTGCTTTGTCCTTAATTGCAACGACAATCGTTTTGTCCATTTTGTCGGACACAACAATACCTTCGCGCACCTTACGATTGTTTCTTTCTAATGTTTCCATGATTACCTCGCTCCCTATGCCTTTTTACCGAGTTCGCGCTCACGGAGCACCGTTTTGATGCGCGCAATGTCTTTTTTGCAAACTACCATTTGCATGGGGTTGCTGAGCTGACCGGTAGCGTTGCTGAATCTGAGGTTAAACAATTCCTGTTTAAGCTCGCCGAGCTTAGCAATCAGCTCATCGTCTTTCATTTCGTGTATCTGCTTAGCTTTCATTACGCTTTCTCCTCCTCGTCGGCGGACACAAGCTCGTCACGCTTGCATATTTTGCAACGAACGGGAAGCTTGTGAGATGCAAGACGGAGTGCCTCGCGGGCAATCTCCTCGCTTACTCCCGCCATTTCGAACATAACTCTGCCCGGCTTAACCACCGCCGCCCAATATTCGGGCGAACCTTTACCGCTACCCATGCGGGTTTCGGCGGGTTTTTTGGTGATAGGCTTATGAGGGAATATATCAATCCATACCTGACCGCCGCGCTTGATGTAACGGGTCATTGCGATACGGGCTGCCTCTATCTGATTTGACGTTATCCATGCGGGGTCGAGCGCAACGAGTCCGTATTCGCCGTAAGCGATTACGTTACCCTTGTGCGCGCTGCCTTTCATTCTGCCGCGCTGTTGTTTGCGGCGTTTTACTCTTTTGGGAAGTAACATTATTCCTGACCTCCTTGCGGCTCTTTGGCTTTGGGTAAGATTTCACCCTTGTACACCCAAACCTTAATGCCTATGGCACCGAAGGTAGTGCGTGCGGTAGCCGTGCCGTAATCTATATCGGCTCTAAGCGTTTGCAGGGGGATACTTCCCTCGTGATACGCTTCGCTGCGTGCTATTTCGGCGCCGTCGAGTCGACCCGAAACTTTAATCTTTACACCCTTTGCTCCGCTGCGCATTACTCTGCCCATAGCCTGTTTCATTGTTCTTCTGAACGAACTGCGCTTTTCGAGCTGAGCGGCGATTCCCTCGGCAACAAGCACCGCGTCCATATCGGGACGCTTAACTTCCATAATGTTGATATGGAACTGCTTACCCGGAACAACCTTTGCAAGAGCTTTTTTGAGTTCTTCGATTCCCGCGCCTTTAAGACCGATAATCATGCCGGGCTTGGAAGTATAAATGTTTATGCTTACATTGCCCTGTGCGCGCTCGATAACCACTTTGCTCACGCCGAATGTGTAATACTTCTTTTTAATAAATTCGCGGATTTTGTGGTCTTCGTAAAGATTAGCCGAGAAATCCTTTTTACCGGCGTACCAATTAGCATTCCAACTGTCGATAACGCCTACTCTCAGTCCGTGAGGATTAACTTTTTGACCCATACTTACTTGACCTCCTTCACGGTGTCGAGTATAACCGTGATATGACTGGTTCTTTTGTTGATGCGGTGCGCTCTGCCCTTACTTACGGGATTGATACGCTTTAAAATAGGTCCGCCGTCGGCAAATATTTCGGCTACGTACAAGTCCGCGCGGCTGAGCCCCTGATTGTGCTCGGCGTTTGCGGTTGCCGACTCTATCACTTTTCGGATAGGCTCGCTTGCAACCTTGGGAGTTGCCATAAGCGACGCAAGCGCATCGTTTACCGACTTGCCGCGAACGGTATCGAGTACCACGCGAACTTTTGTGGGCGAGATGCGTATATATTTAGCGGTTGCGCTGGGGCGCGTATCTTTGTTTTCTTTACGCGCAAGCGTTTTTTCTTTCATTCTCTTTGCCATTTTAAGCTACTCCTTATTTACCCTTTGTCGTCTTTTCGCCGGCATGGCCGCGGAAAGTACGGGTGGGCGCAAATTCGCCGAGCTTATGACCTACCATTTCTTCGGTGCAATAAACGGGAACGTGTTTGCGTCCGTCGTGCACGGCTATCGTGCAACCTACGAACTCGGGGAATATCGTTGACGAGCGCGACCAAGTTTTGATAACTTTTTTATCGGAACTTTCCGCCTGCGCTTTTACTCTGTTATAAAGCCTTTCTTCAACGTAAGGGCCTTTTTTTACACTTCTACTCATTTCTAATTACACCTCTCAGTTAATACGCTTTACGATAAAGCGGTCACTGTTTTTATGCTTCTTGCGAGTCTTGTAACCGAGTGCCGGCTGACCCCAAGGAGATACGGGACCGGGACGACCTATCGGAGACTTGCCTTCGCCGCCGCCGTGAGGGTGGTCGCAAGGGTTCATTACCACGCCGCGAACGGTGGGTTTAACGCCCATGTGACGTTTTCTGCCGGCTTTGCCGAGTGATACGAGCTCGTGGTCGAGATTTCCGACCTGACCGATTGTAGCTTTGCACTTTAACGGAATCATACGCATTTCGCCGCTCGGAAGACGGAGCGTTGCGTAATTGCCTTCTTTTGCCATAAGCTGAGCCGCACTGCCAGCGGCCTTTGCCATTTGACCGCCTCTGCCCGGTTGCATCTCGATGTTGTGCACCATTGTGCCTACGGGGATATTGGCAAGAGGGAGCGCGTTGCCCGCCTTAATATCGGCGTTTTCTCCGCTTATTACGGTGTCGCCTTTCTTTAATCCGAGGGGCGCGAGAATGTATCTCTTTTCGCCGTCGGCGTAATTGAGAAGCGCGATGTAAGCCGTGCGGTTGGGGTCGTACTCGATTTCGGCTACGCGCGCGGGGATGTCGTCCTTATTGCGCTTGAAGTCGATTATGCGGTACTTAATGCGATTGCCGCCGCCTATGTGACGAACGGTTATTCTGCCTGTATTGTTTCTGCCGCCGGTGCGGTACGAAACGTCCAAAAGGGATTTTTCGGGCGTAGACGTCGTAATCTCGTCAAAGCTCGAAACCGTCTTGAAGCGAGTACCGGCGGTCATGGGTTTATATCTTTTAATTGCCATTTGATGCCTCCCTCATTAGGTTAAGCTATCGAAGAACTCGATAGACTTGCTTTGCGCGGTGAGCTGAACGTAAGCCTTTTTGAACTTCGAAGTGTAACCCTCGGAGCGTCCCTGACGCTTATATTTGCCGCGCACGTTGACCGTGTTTACTTTTGCAACCTGTACTTTGAAGATTTCTTCAACCGCCGCTTTAATTTGCGTTTTGTCCGCTCTGCGGTCTACTACAAAGACATACTTTTTGTTTACTATGCCGTCGTATGCTTTTTCGCTGCGAACAGGCTTTATTATAACGTCGTAAGCGTTCATGCCTTGTATGCCTCCTCGATTTTTTTAACCGCCTCTTGCGTCATAACGCATTTTGCGTTTGCAACAAGGTCGTATACGTTTATTTGCTTAGAGTTGATTGTGCTTACGCCCTGAATGTTTCCCGCCGCGCGCACAACCGCGTCGTCGGCGTCGGTAACCACAACAAGCACGCGCTTGTCCATTTTGAGCGCCGAAAGCACTTTAACCATTTCTTTGGTTTTGGGCTCGATTTTGATTTCGTTTACAACGGTGAGAGCACCTTCGCGGAGTTTTTCGCTGAGTGCCGAGCAAAGCGCGCCGCGCTTAGCCTGCTTGTTTACCTTTTGCGAGAAATCGCGGGGCTTGGGTGCAAACACTACGCCGCCGCCCGTCCACTGAGGCGAACGGATAGAGCCTTGACGCGCTCTGCCCGTACCTTTTTGACGCCACGGTTTAATACCGCCGCCGCGCACCTCGGTGCGGGTAAGGGTGCATTTTGTTCCCTGACGGGCGTTGTTGCGCTGAGCCACAACCGCCTGATGAATGAGTGCTTCGTTATACTCTACGGCGAAGACGCTGTCGTCAAGCTCGATGCTTCCCGCTTCTTTGCCGGTTTGATTATATACTTTTACGCTTGGCATATTTCTTCCTCCGCCTTACTTCGACTTCACGGTTTCTTTTACCGTTACAAGACCGCCCTTAGGGCCGGGGATTGCGCCGCGAATCAAAAGAACTCCGCGAGCCGCATCCACCTTTACTATTTTAAGGTTCTGAATCGTTACGTTGTCGTGACCGAAATGACCGGGCATGTGCAAGCCCTTTATAACCTTGCTGGGCGTGCTGTTTGCACCCGTTGAGCCCACGCTGCGGTGAACCGGTCCGGTACCGTGCGTCATTTTAAGTCTGCGCTGATTCCAACGCTTGATAACGCCCGAAAAGCCGTGACCCTTGCTTACCGCAGATACGTCTACCATATCGCCGCCCGCAAAGATGTCGCACTTAATTTCACTGCCGATTTCGAATTTGTCGGGCTGAGAGAATTTGAACTCGCGCAGGATTTTACCGGCCTCTAAGCCCGCCTTTTTGTAAACGCCGGCTTCGGCTTTGTTCTGATTTTTGGGAGCTTCCTCAAACGATACGAGCACCGCGCTGTATCCGTCGCGCTCGGGGGTCTTTTTGCGTACCACTTTCATGGGGCCTGCCTCTACTACGGTTACGGGTATGCTGAGTCCGGTTTCGTCGAAGATTGAGGTCATGCCGAGTTTTCTGCCTAATATTGCTTTTTCCATTGTCGTTCCTCCTCGCTCCTCTTACAGCTTGATTTGAATATCTACGCCCGCGGGAAGGTCGAGTTTCATAAGTGAATCAACCGTTTTCGCCGAGGGGCTGTAAATGTCTATTAAACGCTTGTGGGTGCGAAGTTCGAATTGCTCTCTGCTATCCTTATACTTATGCACCGCGCGCAATATCGTAACCACTTCCTTGTCCGTAGGCAAAGGTATGGGACCGGATACTTTCGTGCCGGTTTTCTTTGCCGTTTCGACGATTCTTGCCGCCGATTGGTCAATCAGGTCATGGTCGTATGCCTTTAACTTGATTCTGATTTTCTGACTAGCCATTATTTTTGTTTTACCTCCGTTTAGCATTTGCGAAGCTAATTACAACGCAGTCGGGCGGGTCTACTTTTTGCGAAAACGATAAGCGGTTTTACCCGCCGTAATGTTTCAAGCAGTATTTGCGCCTTTCGGATTATAACCGACGGTTCGCCCACAAGCCTTTTGCGTTTTTCTTTTTCGACGCTCACTTCGCCGCACGGCATGCCTCGCCGCACTCGGTCCGCCGAAGTTCTCCCGCACCTCGCTAATTTTATGCAGGTAACCTTCGGTTTCACACCTAATCTCTCGTCAAAAAAGGGCTGCGCAGACGCACAGCCTTATCATTGTATCACAGTAATTACAACTGTGTCAAACAATTTTTACATAATTTTTAATCTTTTTACGGTAATTTGTTTAAGTCTACGGTGTAATCGTGCGGTATTTCTTTCCATTCCACTTTTTTAAAAAGAGCTACGTAATTCGACCATGTGCCTATTTTGGTAAAGAAAGGGTTCATAAGAACATAAAAGCACAATTTGAAAAACGGAATCTTTTGTATGTGCTTATGATAGTACACATATACGAAAACGGCGGTTGCCATGTACTGAATCCAATGTTTAAGGTATCCCCAACCTATTCCCGTCAATATTCCTATTATAACGCCGCACCACGTACCTACCAATATGCCGACGCAGATTTGCAACGCCCACGAGATTAGCTTTCGGATAATGCTCTCTATGGGCGCGGGGAAATTCAACCAAAAAATATCGTAAGAACGCAAGCTGTTTCTATTGAACTTAAATGTGTTTTTAATGAGTTTCGGTCCGTTTGTAACCGACGACTGCAAGTGTCCTTTTGCCCACCGCACGCGTTGTCGCAGTGCGACTTTCAGTTTATACGGCTGTTCATCGTAAAACTTCGCATCTTCGCAATACACCACCCTGCCGCCTTTGACAACGATATCCGAGCAAAAATCGCGGTCTTCGGTGAACGTCACGTAATTCCAACCGTTGCTCACATATTTATTGTGAAACAGCAAGCCCGTTCCTTGCAAACGACACGACAAATGCAACATATTTTTTCCGCGATGCTCGTTTAAACACGTGCCGAGCCAATGTATCGCATAGGAAAAAGAAATCCAATTTTGCCCCGTATTTTTGGAGTTTCGGAAAGAAGTAACTGCATCGTAACCGGCATCGAATGCTTCGTTCATGCGCGACACATAGTCTTTTGCCAATACGTTATCGGCGTCGAAAATAAAATAACCGTCGTATAAATCGGTTCCGCCGTCGGCTTTTATGCAATCGAACAAATACCGTAGCGCATAGCCTTTTGTGCGCTCGTCGGGATTGTTGTGTTCATATAAAACTATTTTCACATTGCTTGTCTGCATAAACCGACGCACTTCGTCCGCCGTGCCGTCGGTACAGTTATCCGCCACGACAAAAACCGTCAACAGACTCAAATCGTAATCTTGCGCGTCTATACTTTCCAAAAGGTTACGGATTACTTTTTCTTCGTTGCGCGCCGCTATACATATTCCGTACTTGTGTTTGTTTTCGGTAGCCTTAAACTTTGTTTTATGAAACCAGCCGAGCAAGTATAAATAACGGTACGCTTTCATTACGGTAAGCGCCGTGCCTATACCCGCCAAAACCGATATTATAATTTTGAGAACCTCTATCGAACCCATTTATAATTGCCTTTTCTTATGCTTTACCCGACAATTATACCATATCCTCATTGATTCTTCAATTATTTTACTGCGGTAAAACGATAAAATTAACCGTTCTTACGCTCGCGCCGCCTAAGCTTTATTACCGTCGTCGCAACGATTAAGCCTGCGCATACGGCCGCGGCAACCGCGGTTACGGCTATTCCGGCATTGAGCCACGGCGTGCGGTACGTGAATTTCACATCGTGTTCGCCGCCCGATACCTCTATTGCCATAAGCCCACAATCGGCTTTTTTCACTTCCGCACGCTCTCCGTCAACCTCGGCTTTCCAACCTTTGGAGTACGGCAACTGAATAAGCATTGTGCCGCCGCTTGAATTTATTTTACCGACGAATCCGCGAGAATTAAATTCGGTATCGGTTAAATGCGCCCGCGCCGACGCCGCGCGTATCAGTTGCATTATTGCGGCTTCGCTTACCTCGTAAAATTCCGTTTCTTCGAATTTCAGTTCCATGCCGTTCTTTATGCTTATACTCACATTGTCCGAACGTCCGTCGAGCTTCATAAGCCACTCGGTTTGCCCCGTATACATCTGATGCCCTTTGGGCGCGACCTCGATTTCGAACGACTCCTCGCCGCAACTCACCGTAACTACGGTTTTCTTTGTCGGCAATTCCGCCAATCGAATTTTTAAATAAATATCAGCTCCGAGCGCACCGTCTATGTTAATATTCTTTGTGTTTTCGGGATACAAAGTAAACGCTTTTTCCGTAGATTCCTTTTTGGCAACAAGCGGAGTATATTCCGTTATTTTGCCGTTTTCGATAACCACGCCGCTAAGCATCAGATACTGACGTTCAATCTCGGGTATGGAATATAAAAATTCCTCGCTGACAGTATTTTCAAATACCGTGCCGAAACGCACGTAATCGTCGGCTATATACAATCCGCTTATATCTTCCGATTCGTTAAATCCCGTCGGAGTAACGACCGTTTTAGTAGCATAATAATACTTAGTGCAAAGCAAAGCCTGCAACGCCGTGCGCCCGTTAAGACCCGACATGCCGAGCGTGGGCGAAAACGTGTAGAGCATATTTGCCGATAAAAATTCCGAAACGGACTCGCCGTACATACTGTTATAAATAACCGTACCTTTATAGCCGTTGTTAAGCGGTCGGTTGCAAGCGTCGGCATAGGTATCCAAACGAACGAAATCATCCGTTTTCGTCGTCGCCGCATAAGTTTCCGGCGCGCTTACATACGCACTGTACCGTTTGCCGTTATCGTTGAATTGCGAAGAATAAACGGCGCCGAATATCACCGCCTGCACCAAAACGAATCCTACGAACGCCCAAATCAAAGCGCCATACCCTATCTTTTTGAATATGACGTCGCCGGAAATATCGGTTTTGTAAAATCCGTACAGCGCAAATGCCGAAGATGCGGTAACAGCCACCGCCGCAGTTGCAATAAGCGCACCGAAAACCGCGTGAGCTTTAACCACAATAGAATAAATCAGCCACCATACAACCAAATTCACAGCGATTACGCACACCGTAACCGCTCCTTTTATTATAATGCTACGCTCCTTTTTCTTAATCTCGCCGCTGTTTAAACCGTTGAGAAACTGCGCAATAAGCGCGTAAGCACAAAACGAAAACATATACGTGTAGCGGTTGTTTGCATAATTGAATATATTCATTACGTATCCCGCAACGGGAATAAACAGACAAACAGTTAAAATAACCGTCATCTTGCTCATTACCGCGCGCGGACATGCCGCAAACGCGGCGAATCCGAGCAGCACCGCAACTATATTTAACATAACGGCGGTATAACATTTGCCCGCATACGGTGCAAAAAAACTTACGAATATACTCAGTAAATCAAACGGAGAGAATATTGCAAGACCTTTACTGTCGCCTCTTGCACCTGTAATGTACCCGTATGCCACGGGAAACAGCATAAACGACGCAATCAATAATCCTATTAAATAATATCCCGCCGTGCGGAAAAATACCGCCGCGAATTTTCTTGCCTTTATCTTTTCACCTTGCGCATGGACTTTATTGACGTAATATAATACTGCATACAGAACCGCATAAATCGTTACCATGTATGCCATGTAAAACGAGCTTATCGTAGTCAAAAACGTAAACGCTATTAAGATAAACGGATTGTTTTTATCTATCGCCTTTTCGAGTCCTAGCGTTATAAGCGGCAAATACATTGCCCCCGCGGTTAGGCACGGATGACGGGTGAACGTGAACATTATATAACCCGACAGCATGTAAGCCACCGAAAATACCACCGAAAGCGTCTGACGCACCTTATGACTGCGTAAATACACATACATGCAAATCGCGCATATTAAAAATCTTATGCACGCAAGAACGGAATACGACAGTAAAAAGTTACTTCTCGGCAATATGTACAGCAAAAAGTTTACGGGGTCGAACATGGTATAATACGCAAACGCTACCGCATAGTCCGCCCCCAAGCCTATGTTATAATCGTACTCGCCCAAGCCCGAAAATAAACCGTGTTTGAACATATATTCCAAAAACGTGGCGTGTTGAGCTATTCCGTCCGAATATGCACCCGTGCCGCCCCAAGCAAGATAATTGCCTCGTATCATAAACGGCAAAACATACAAAAACAGCGCGAATATCGCAATCCCCAAAAAGACGCCCCATCTTTTAAGAGCGTCGGTTTTGGATTTCTTTTCTTCGTCACAAGTAAAAAACGAGAACATTTTTCTTCCCTTTTATTATTCTTAAACAGACCCCTCGGCTTCGCTCGGGGTGACTATGATGCCGATTTGTCACCTCGACCGTAAATGCCACCCTTGTCACCTCGACCGTAGCGGAGAGGTCTTATTCGATAGACCCCTCGGCTTCGCTCGGGGTGACATTACTCGGTGGCGGGGTGACTGTGTTCGGCTTGTCGTTCGCCTTAGCCGCTTTTGCCGATTGCTCGGTTTCGCGCACCAAATAAACGGGCCGCGCCTTTACCTCGTAAAAAATCTTTTTAACGTATTCGCCGAGTATCCCTATGCCCGCAAACAGCAATGACGCGACAAATAAAAGTATCGGCATTAAAGTGAGTACAATGCCGACTTTGTGCGATGTGCATGCCCATGCTATATCGAACACGGCAAAAAATACCGCCGCAAAAAAACATAATCCGAACATTACAAAGTTAAATTTGAGAGGTGCGGTCGAAAAATCCTCTATTCCGCCTATCGCGTATTTGGTAAGCTTTTTAAAGCTCCACTTTGTCGTGCCCGCCACGCGCTCGGTATTATTGTATTCGAGCCACTTGGTTTTAAATCCCACCCAGCCGAATATTCCTTTGCTGAAACGCTCGCGCTCGGTTAAATCCAAAACGGCGTTTACCATTCTGCGCGACATAAGGCGGTAATCGCGCGCACCGTCCATTATCTCGGCGTCGCTCATTCGGTTTATAAGTTTGTAAAACAATCGCGCAAACGCACTGCGTATTTTACTTTCGCCCTTGCGGTCGGTTCTGCGACACGAAACGCAATCGTACCCCTCGTCTGCTATTCCGTAGAACATATCTTTAAGCATTTCGGGCGGGTCTTGCAAATCCGCGTCCATAAGCCCCACCAAATCGCCGCTCGCCGCTTTAAGCCCCGCAAGCATTGCCGCCTCTTTTCCGAAGTTACGCGAAAACGAGATA
Source organism: uncultured Clostridia bacterium (assembly GCA_947086925.1). Classification (GTDB taxonomy): domain Bacteria; phylum Bacillota; class Clostridia; order Christensenellales; family Pumilibacteraceae; genus Pumilibacter. The sequence continues at coordinate 38,659 of CAMUAL010000001.1, read as the reverse complement.
TATCTCACTCTGCCGTCCGACTCCGCAAGCTTGCGAATCAACCGCAGAGTACCGTCGCGACTGCCGTCGTCTACGAATACGTATTCGAAGTCGGCGGGGAGAGCGGACACAACTTCTTGCATGGCGTTATAATATTTTTCGATGCAAGCTTCTTCGTTATAACAAGGCACTACAATGCTTATTTTAATTTTTTTGTCGTCGTGCTTGCCTATTCTCAAATACAGTTCTTCTTGCGATTCGGACGTTTTCTCCGTAGACGCGTTATCCGCTTTTGCATCGGCGGCTTTTGATTTTTTAAACAGCAATAGCCGTTTGGAAACATAATTGTACACAAGAACTATAAGCGTAAGTACTATTTTAACTATCCACTCGTTTATGCCGAGTACGGTGTACCCGAGATACATGCCGAGCAAGTGAATGGCAAGTCCCACAGCCGACAAAAGCGTAAACACCAAAAAGCCCACCGCCGACTTACTTTTGCCCTTATGCTCGAACACAAAGAATATCGAAAGTACGTAATTTACTATAAGCCCCGATATAAATCCGCTACCCGTTCCCACCACGGTTGCCGAAGCGCTCGGTTGTCCGCCGCCGTAAAATATGTTATAGAACTTCGGGTACAGGCTCGGCTTAAAGGCATAAAGCACCAATCCCATTACAAACATATCTACAAGCGTGGCTATTCCGCCGACTATGATAAAACGCGCTATTTCACATAAGGTCGGGTGTTTTTCTCTGAATTTTTTGCGACCGTTATCCACAGCCCATCTTCCTCTTTTGCTTTATTTATTCAAGTGTACCCCCCCCCGAATTTTTGTCAAGCAAATACAACCGATTTTCGGTTATGCTGTACAACAAAAAACACGCCGTGTTTATCCACAGCGTGTCTTCTTGTTTTATTATACCGATTAAAGAAATTATTTGAGTTCGGCGGTTGCGCCTGCTTCCTGCAACTTTTTGAGAGCTTCTTCGGCTGCTTCCTTGGGCATAGCTTCCTTTACGGTGGAAGGCGCGCCGTCTACCAAAGCCTTTGCTTCGCTGAGTCCCAAGCCGGTGATTTCGCGAACAACTTTGATAACCGCAATCTTGTTTGCGCCTACTTCTTTGAGCGCAAGGTTGAACTCGGTCTTTTCTTCCTCTGCGGGAGCTGCCGCCGCTCCGCCTGCCGCGGGCGCCGCAACAGCCATAGCGGCTGCCGATACGCCGAATTCTTCTTCGAGCATTTTAACGAACTCGTTGAGTTCAACAACGGTCATACCCTTAACTTCTTCTAACATTTTATTTAAATCTGCCATGATTTTTTAAAACTCCTTATTTTATTTGTTTGATAATCGGCATGTCATTTCGACCTAAGCGACGACAGTCACTTAGCGGAGAAATCTTTAAGATTCCTCGACTGCGCTCGGAATGACACGGTTCGGCTTTTTGTAAAAAGCCTTTCAAAAACTTTTAATTTCACACCGACGCCGTTTTATTTGTTTGCGCCGATTGTGAGTTCCCGCTCTCGCGGTGTTTTGTTGCATTTCCCCCTGCCCTCGGCGGGAAATTATTATCCTTTTTATCCCCTGCCCTCGGCGCGGGAATTAAAGGATGTGGCTCTTACAGCCTTTACGCAATCATGCGGTTAAGCCGACTGCTTTTTTGCGATTTCGCTGATTGCAACGGCAAGACTGCGCATGGGATTGGTGAGCATGCCGAGCAACTGTCCGACAAGAACGGGTTTTGCGGGGATTTTCGCAAGCGCGTTAATCTCGTTTACGTCCGCTTGTTTGCCCTCGATTATGCCGCCTTTGATTGCAATCTTGTTGTTGGTTTTCGTAACGGTTTCGGAAACGATTTTTGCGGGAGCTACCGCGTCTTCGTAGCCGAACGCAACTGCGGTGGGACCTTCGAGAATCTTCTCGAATCCGTCGAATCCGCAAGTGTTGAACGCACGCAGAACAAGACGGTTTTTAAGCACTTTGTAATCAACGCCCGCCTTACGCATGTTTACGCGCATTTCGGTGTCTTGCGCAACGGTAAGACCGCGGTAATCGACAAGCACTACGCTTTTGGCTTTTTTAACCTTTTCGACGATTTCTTCTACCTGCTGTGCCTTTTGTGCGATTGCTTCTTTTGACATTCTTTTTTACCTCCTGTTTTATTTTTCGCAACCGTGGTTGCTATAAAACAAACGCCCCGATTAAACGAGGCGTCAGAGTCTTTTACGTTTGCCGCACTTAAATCGTGCTTTGCAATTAAAAGATATAAACACCTCGACAAGCCGATTTTTCAATCATTTGAGTTTTGTTAAACGCTTGTTGTCTTAGGTTATTTAATTGAGTGCGTTGTGTTTTTGGATTGTTGCTTTGCTTTAATCCGCAACTGCCGCGCGATTAAATTCTGTAATTAACCTTTACGCCGGGACCCATTGTAGACGCGGTGTAAACGCTCTTAATGTAAGTGCCTTTTGCCGCGGCGGGCTTAGCCTTTACAATGGCTTCCATAAGCACGTTGAAGTTCTCTAAGAGTTTGTCCGCACCGAACGACTTTTTGCCTATGGGGCAGTGAATAATAGCCGTTTTGTCTACGCGGTATTCAACCTTACCTGCTTTGGTTTCTTTAATGGCCTTTTCGATGTCGGGAGTAACCGTTCCGGACTTAGGCGAAGGCATCAAGCCTTTGGGACCGAGGATTTTAGCTACTCTACCCATTTGACCCATCATGTCGGGCGAAGTTATAACAACGTCGAAATCAAGGTAATTCTCGTTGAGAATTTTTGCAATGATTTCTTCCGCTCCTACGATATCGGCGCCGGCCTTAACCGCAATATCGGCTTTGTCGCCTTTTGCGATAACCAAAACTTTAACCGACTTACCCGTTCCGTTGGGAAGTACAACCGTGCCGCGAACCTGCTGGTCCGCCTGACGGGGGTCTACGCCGAGGCGCACGTGAAGTTCTACCGTTTCGTCGAACTTCGCTTTTGCCGAGGCTATAACCGCATTGATTGCATCGGCAGGGTCGTATAATTTAGATAAATCAAGTGCTTTAACGCTATCTCTGTAATTCTTTCCGCTCATTATGCTAACCCTCCTCAGTCTACCACGGTAACGCCCATACTGCGCGCCGTTCCCGCTATCATGCTTATAGCCGCATCGAGCGACGCCGCATTAAGGTCGGGCATTTTGGTTGTAGCTATCTCTGTAAGCTGAGCTTTTGTGATTTTAGCTACTTTGTCTTTGTTGGGTTTAGCACTTCCGCTCTCGATTCCGCAAGCCTTTTTGATAAGGACTGCCGCGGGCGGGGTTTTAAGCACAAACGTAAAGCTACGGTCGGCATATATGCTGATTACAACGGGGATTATAAGTCCCTCTTGTCCGCGCGTTTTTTCGTTGAACTCTTTTGTAAAGCCCGGAATGTTTATGCCGTGCGGACCGAGGCTGCTACCAACGGGAGGTCCCGGGGTCGCCTTGCCGGCGGGCAGTTGAAGCTTTACTACTGCTTGCAATTTTTTTGCCATTGTTTTGTTTCTCCTTGCTTATTTTATATAGCAATCGCGGTACAACCGAACAGCCACTGCCGTTCTCCCGAATTGTTTCTTTTAATTCCGCCGAAGTGGCGGAGAGTGGTGCGGATTTTCGCAACAGTTGGCGCACACGCGAGCGAGCGTACATTGGCGTACGTGACCGAGCGGGCGCGGCAAGCGTAGCGGAAAGACGCGCTACTATACAATACCGTAATTATTCGGCGTGTTCTATCTGCCTAAGCTCCAAATCCACGGGAGTTTCGCGTCCGAACATGCTCACGGTTACGCGGCATTTGCCTGCGGCGGCATCGATTGTGTCGATTTCGCCCATAAATCCCTCCAAAGGACCTTGCGTAACTTTTACGCGGTCGCCCACGTGATAATCGGTTTCGACAACCAATGTGTCGTCGTCGATGTGCATGCGCTTGATTTCGTCGGCAGTGAGCGGCAAAGGATAACCTTTGGGCCCTACAAAGCCGGTAACGCCGCGGGTGTTGGTTATCATGTGCCACATGCTATTGTCGTAAACCATTTTTATAAGTACGTAGCACGGGAACATACGGCGTTGAACGATTTTGCGCTTACCGTTCTTCTCCTCTACCACGTCTTCCATAGGAATAGTGATTTTAACAAGACGGTCGAGCATATTGTTCTTTTCGAAAACCATTTTCAGGTTATCGCGCACCATGTTCTCGTAACCCGAGTAAGTATGAAGCACATACCATTTGGGCTCGGGCTGAGCGGGCGCGGACTCGGATTGAATATCCGCAACCTCGGGTGTAGTCGTAAGTTCTTCTTCCACGGTGTTCACCTGCCTATATCAGTAAAGGCAAAGCGGGCGCGCCGTTAAACAGTGCGCAAGCGTAACTTTTAAGTCCGCCGAGCAAGTTCGATACAGCCGCGGTTGCATCGGACGCGTCGCCGATACCCGTTATAAGTGCCTTGTGCGCCAAGCCGAGAAGATAATCCATTATAAGAAGTATAACAAAGAAGAACAGAGTTACCACCAAAACGGCTCCCGTCTGTTTCATGGTTTTGCCGAAAGTAGGCCAAGTAACCTTTTTGAGTTCGGCAAAAGTTTCTTTAACGCGACTGCGCTTTTTTACCTTTTCGCCTTGCGAATTTTTATCATTCGCCATTGTTACTTCGTCTCCTTATGAACGGTGTGCTTTTGGCAGAACTTGCAGTATTTTTTAAGCTCGATTCTGTCGGGGTCGTTCTTTTTGTTCTTCATATTGTCGTAATTGCGCTGTTTGCACTCGGTGCAGGCAAGCGTTATACGCGTTCTGGTAGTAGCAGCCATTTATGTTTACTCCTTTATAAGTTCGCATAGAAAAAATAACACCCCATACTGCGGTGCTTATTTATGTTAGCACACACGGCACAGCGGTGTCAAGCGATTTTTTCGGATTTTCCGTAATTGATTAAAGTTTTTATTTTATGAGTTTTACTATCCGTATGCTCAACTGATTAAACAGAAAGTCGAATATCAAAGCAAACAAAGTAAACAGCATTGCAAGCACGGCGTATCCCCCTATGCGTGACGCAATCATAAATATATCGATTGTGGTAATCCACTTTGCGGTAAACCATACCGCCACAAGCGACGCGTTTGCAAACGCCGCCATTATAACAAGACGAATCAAAGCCGTTTGCCATTTTGTATAATAAAGTTTTTTTATTATATAGCACAATAGCGAAAACGGCGCAAAAATAAGTGAATCGAGCAAAAACGCCGAACTCAGCGGCGTTATGCCGAACGCAAAAAACGCCACAAGCAGACTTATTGCAATATCGGCAAGTCCGTAAAACAGACCACATTTAATAAAAATTATATAATAGCACAGTGCGGCAAACATAAGGAGCGATACTTTAAGCCAACCGAAATTCGTAAGACACACGCACACCGCGCTGATTGCGGCTCCCACTGCCGAATATGTTATTTTCCGCGTATGACTCATAAATCGCCTCGTTTTTTTTAGATTCCTCGACTTCGCTCGGAATGGCATAGCCGCTACACTGTCACCTCGACCGTAGCGGAGAGGTCCTTTTTAATTCCCGCCCCTTTTAATCCCCCCCCCGTCTAAGGCAGGGGTTTTTTACGGCGACGGAGACGGGTTGCGGATTGACACAACGGTTGCGTTGCCCGCGCGAGAGTGTATTTTACATATATATAACCGATTGGCAACGAACACGCAGTGTCGAGATGCCCCGTATATGCCTTGCTAACCGCAACAGCGCGTCATAGTACAGCAACAATCTGTGCACAGATATGCCAAACAGCAGTTGCTTAATGTATTGCCGCCGCAAACCTGCCCGTTGTCTTGCTGACGCGTAGGTTGCTCGCCGTTCGCGCCTATGGTGCGCGGGTCGACTTGCGGATTCCCTATAACCAAATCGAGCTTTTCGAGCGCGGAACGGTACTTTTCGTTAGTCGGGTCCATTTTAACCGCCTCGGCAAGCTGAATACGGCTGTCGTTCATCCACTCGCGCTTGTAATATATAATAGATTGCAAATAGTGCCACTGAGCATTGCGGTCGGTAATTTCGTCGAGTTTGTTTTGCGCCTCGTTATATTCGCCCTTTTTTATAAGGTCGTCGATTTCTCCGTAATCGACGTCGCCGAACGTCTCCTGCGATTCGCGTTTGCCGAACTTCGCGGAAATTTCGCTCCATGCGGCTTCGAGTTCGCTTAACTTGCGCGCGCCTTCGTTGCCCTCTGCTCCCGTTTTGAAACGCTGTTCGCCGTACTCGGCTTTCAGTTCTTCGTAACGCGCTTTAAGTTCTTCTTCGGGAGTTTCGGGGGATAATCCGAGCACACTGTACGGGTCTTTCATTTTATTCTCCTACTGATACGGGTTTAGCCGCTTGCCGTTTTCGGGATTGATACTTATACCATGCAATTTGAAACGACTTTGTAACGGCACACCCGCTTTTTTCGATTATAACATATATATGTGTTTAATGCGTGTTTTTTATAACGGTTTTCAAATCTTCGGCGCGGGAAGTTTTTTTTCGCTGCTTAAAAGCTCGTCGCACTTGCTCCTCAGCCCTTTATAAAGAATATTTTTCAGAAGGTCGCTCGCGCCCGTAAAGACCATACCGTTAAAACATTCTATTGCGCGATTCACCGCGCTTGCAAGCATAAATGTGAGTTCGGCGCGGTTGTCGGATATAAACTGCTTTCTGGAAGTATAGTTTCCGAACCGCGCTATAAGCGGATTGTATCTTTTCTTTTTGAAGTCATCGTCAAGGTCGTCTACCGCGTCGGCAAGATAAACGAATTTGCCCACGTTATACAACAGCTTAACGAAATTTTCTTCTTGCGTTTGAGCAAGAAATGCGCCTATCCTGCCGAGCATATCGGCAAAGCAGTCCGCCACTCTGTCCACTCCCGAGAAGTTCTGTTTTTCGTACTCGCGCAGTTTTGCGTATTGCTCGGTTACTATTGCGTCGATTTCGGGCAACATTGCCGCCGCCGACTTGTAATGCTTTTTAAGCATTCGCAATGCCGCGCGTTTTTTTACGCCGCCGCCGTCCGTCACGTCGTCGAGAGCCTTATTGTAGCTGAGTATGATATTTGCGGCAACGATTTTATCGAAAAGGCAGTTTCCGAGAACGATTGTTTTTTTTCGCGGACTAAGTATACACCCCTCGTTCGAGAATCGCACTTCCTGTTTTGTATAGTCGTGCAGTAATACGCTCAAAAAAACCATATCGTAGTTAGTGGTAAAGCGCGGCATCTGCCCGAACATTTTACCCGTAGACTTACATATTCCGCAGTAAAACGCGCGGTAAAGTCCGAAGTCGCCTTGTCCGAGCTCGTTTTTTATCGGCACAACATATCCGTACAAAATCTTTCTCCTACTCCAAGGCTATAAAGCCGACCTTTCTGTAAACTTTGCTTAATGTTCTGCGTGCAACCCTTGCGGCCTTTTCGGCGCCCGCACGCATTACCGATTGCAGATACCCTTTATCCGCAAGCAATCTTTTGTATTCCGACTGAACGGGTTTCAAAAATTCGCACACCGCTTCGCCCACACGCTTTTTAAAGTCGGCGTAACCGCTACCCTCGAACTCTTTTTCCGCTTTATCTATGCTCACGCCCGAAAATACGGAATACACGGTAAGCAGATTGCTTATACCCGCTTTTTCCGTCGGAGCGTATTTTACGCACGAGCCGCTGTCGGTAACCGCCGACTTGAATTTACGCATAATCGCGTCGGGTTCGTCTGCAAGATATACGCAGTTGTTCGCGTTATCTTCGGACTTGCTCATTTTTTTGAGCGGATTTTGCAGTCCGCAGATTTTCGCGCCGCTTTTGGGAATTACCGGTTCGGGAAGAACGAATGTGGGCGAATACTTGTTATTAAAACGCTGAGCTATGTTTCGCGCCAACTCGACGTGTTGCTTTTGGTCTTGTCCTACGGGAACTATTTCCGCCTGATACAAAAGTATGTCCGCCGCCATTAAAACGGGATAATCGAAAAGTCCCACGTTTACGTTGTCGGGCGCGGACTTGCTCTTTTCCTTAAACTGAGTCATGCGGCGCGCCTCGCCGAATTGGGTGTGGCAGTTAAGCACCCACGCAAGCTCGGCATGAGCCGAAACATGCGACTGCAAAAACAGAGTGCATTTTTCGGGGTCGAGTCCCAACGCTATATACATTGCCAAAAGTTCGAGCGTATTGCGTCTGAAATCGGCGGGATTCAAAGTTACGGTTATGCTGTGTAAATCGGCAACGCAATAAAAACAGTCGTAATCCTCCTGCATTTTAAGCCAATTTTTCAGCGCACCCGCATAGCTGCCGAGCGTCGGCATGCCGGTCGGCTTAACCGCACTGAATATTACTTTTTTCTTTTCCTTAGCTTCGTTCATTGCTTAATGCCCTTTTTTGTTCGGTTTGATTATTGTTCCGACTTCAATTATGTTTAAGCTTTTCCGCAAAACTTTTTATTACCGTATTCACCTGCTCGATTTCCACACTGCCCGTAAAGAGTTTTTCCTTTTTCGGCAAATTTATAAGCGAATCGGGCACAGGCAACGCCGTAACGTCTTCGAGCAGTTTCAAATCTTTCACTTCGTTCCCCGTAGGCGTTTCGCCTATGTATTCAAGCACGCTTGCCGCAAACTTATGAGGCGACGCCGTAGACAAAATAACCACGGGATTTTCCTCTGCGCATTTATCGGCAACCGCCGCGGCAACAGCCGTATGAGGGTCTATAATGTAGCCGTATTCGTCGAAATATTTTTCGGTGATTTCGGCAACGTCGCGCTCGGTTGCATAATCCGCCGCAAAAACTTTCCGCATTGCGTCAAGCTCGGGCTTTGTAATAGAGTACACACCCTTTTCTTTAAGCTCCGTCATTCTCTGCGCAGTGGATTTATCGTCACAGCCGCTTAAATCGAAAATAAGACGCTCTAAGTTGGACGATACGAGAATATCCATACTCGGAGAAGTGGTTTTTTTAAACTCGCGCCGGGCATCGTATTTGCCGGTGCGTATAAAATCGCACAATACGTTGTTTATGTTAGACGCGCATATAAGCCTGCCTATGGGGAGTCCCATTTTGCGCGCATAGTAACCCGCAAGTATATCGCCGAAATTTCCGCTCGGAACGCAGAAGTCCACCTTGTCGCCGTACTTAATCTGCCCGCCGTCGAGCAAATCGGCATATGCGGTAAAGTAGTAAGTAATCTGCGGCGCAAGACGACCGAAATTTATGGAATTTGCCGACGAAAGCTCTATGCCCGCTTTTTTAAGCTCGGCGTTGAGCTCCGAATCGGTGAATGCTTTTTTAACTGCGGTCTGAGCGTCGTCGAAATTGCCGTGCACAGCCGAAACGAACACGTTGTCCCCTTCGGTGGTAATCATTTGCAGCTGTTGCAGTTCCGATACTCCCCCCTGCGGATAGAACACCGCAACGCCCGTGCCGTCTACGTTTTTAAAGCCTTCGAGCGCGGCTTTGCCCGTATCGCCGCTTGTGGCTACGGGTATAAGCGTTATGTTGCTATTGCCGAGAAGCTTTTTACTTCCGGTAAGAAGGTAAGGAAGCAACGTGAGCGCAATGTCTTTAAACGCATGAGTCGGTCCGTGCCACAGTTCCATTACGTACAGTCCGTCGTCGAGCTTAACGACGGGAGCGGGGTCGCCGTCGAATTTTTCGTATGCAAGACGCGTGTAATCGGCAAGACAAGTAAGCTCGGGCAGAAATTTGCCTATTATTTTTGCCGCCGAAGTCGCATAGTCCGCACCGCAGAACGACTCTATTTCGTCCTGCTCCGTCTTGGGAAACGCAACGGGTACAAACAATCCGCCCTCGTCGCTTATCCCTTTGGTTATAGCCTGAGCTCCGCTTACCGTGTTATTCTTGTTTCTTGTGCTGAAAAATTCCATTGTCTGCCGTTTTTACCTTTCGGTTTCGAGTTTAAACCGTGATTGCCTTTGCGATTGCTATCGTCTTTTTAAATGTATCTTTTGAGTTTTGCGGGAACTTCCGCCATGCTTACGGTAACGGTAAAGTTCACGTTGTAACGAGTGGATATATCGTCGAGAACGGGTATAAATTCCACGGGGTCGATTTCGCCTATGCGCGCCATTCCGTCTATGTAAAAATCGCTTATATCGGAATTACCCGCAATCATGCCCTTAATAAACGCCGCAAGTCCGCACGCCTTGCTTATTCCGTACTCGGCCGTAACGACAAAGCGGATGTTGTTGCTTATATCAAGACTGTACTTATCTACGGGCGTGATAAAAACTACGTTCCCTTTTGTTTCTTCGACCTTTTTGTTGGCTTTCTCTATAATGCGCTGAGTTTTGCCCGTGCCCTTTGCCCCATAAATGAGTTCTATCATAATACTCTCCTTTTTGCCGTTTTCGGCGATTTTATTTTTTAATCGGTTTTCCGATTGAAAATCGTGTTCTTTTTATTGCGGCTGCTTAACTTCTCATTACAGCCGCTTAATTTATTATTGCGGCTACTTAACTTCCGATACAAATTCGGCTATGCGCTTTAAGCCGATTTTTATGTCCTCGTTGCTTATTGCATAACTGAGGCGCAGATACTCGGGCGCACCGAACGACTCGCACGGTATAGACGCAACCATTTTTTCGTTAAGCAACGCGGTGGCAACATCATACGCGGTTTTAAGCTTCGCGCCGCCCGCCGTGGTCTTTTTAAACAGCTTTGATACGTTTACCATAACGTAAAACGCACCTTGCGGCTTGATTATGCTCAGCTTGTCGATTTTTTCGAGTTCGCCTATCATAAGCTTGCGGCGTGTGTCGAACGTGGATTTCATTCCCGCCAAAAAGCTTTCTCCCTCGGAGTGCATATATGCTTCCTGCGCGGCGTACTGCGCAATCGTATTGGGATTGGATGTTGTGTGACTTTGCATGCTCGACATTGCCTTTGCGATTTCGGCACTGCTCGCCGTGTAGCCTATGCGCCAACCCGTCATGGAATAGGTTTTCGATACGCCGTTTACCACAATAGTGCGCTTTTTTATATCTTCCGAATACTGTGCAATCGAGTAATACCCGCCGCCCTCGTACATAAGCTTTTCGTAAATCTCGTCGGATATAATGTAAACGTCGACATTACTTAAAACCTCGGCAAGCGCGCACAGTTCGCTTTTTGTGTATACCGCGCCCGTAGGGTTGCAGGGGTTGTTTATAAGCACCGCTTTGGTCTTATTTGTTATTGCGCCGCGCAACTCGTCGGGTGTCATTTTAAAGTTGTTTTCCGCTTTGGTATGAACGAATACGGGAACGCCTTCGCACAGCTTGACAAGCTCGGGATAAGTAAGCCAATAAGGCGCGGGAATTATAACCTCGTCAGAAGGATTGACAATCGATAAAAACGCGTTATAAAGCGAATGTTTTGCACCGTTTGACACAACTATTTCGTTTGCGTCGTAATGCAAGTTGTTGTCGACGGCGAATTTATGCGCTATGGCTTTTTTGAGTCCTTCCGTTCCCGACGCGGGCGTGTACTTTGTCATGCCGCAATCGAGCGCGTATTCCGCCGCTTTTACTATGTATTCGGGAGTGTTGAAGTCGGGTTCTCCCGCACCGAACGATACGACCGGTTTGCCATCCGCCCGCATTTTTTTTGCCTTTGCAGTGATTTCGAGTGTAAGCGACGGAGATACCCGTTGCGCTCTTTGTGCTATGCCCGTCATATAAGTAATCGAATTGCCTCCGTTTTTTAATATCAAGCCGCGATTATGTTAAAGCGGCTTTTCCGTTGATGTAAAACCCTAAACTGTTTAAACGGATTTTGCCTTGACTTCAAACCGTAAAAAAGTATAGTTTTTTATATTCTACCATAACGGGACACAAAAATCAATCCTTTTTGTGTTTTAAATATAAACACATTTACGTGCAACGAACTAAATACAACCGTAAGCAAAAAGACGATTCGATATTATCGAACCGTCTTTTGGGTTTGAAGTTTGTACTCGGTCCCCCTTTGATACTTTGTCTTAGCAGGGAGCGGAGTTTTGGCTAACTATGCATTGTGCTGCTCGTTATTCTTACGAGCCGCTTTACGTGCTTTGCGACATTCGGGACAACGCGCAGGCTCATTAGTAAAGCCTTTTTCTGCATAGAATGCTTGCTCGCCCTCGGTGAATGTAAATTCTTTGCCGCAATCCTTGCAAGTCAAGATTTTATCTGCCATCCTCGCTATAACCTCCTATTAGATTGGAAAGTCATAAGGCAATTTAATAAGGGGTCTGCGAAATTGACTTGCTCGTTTCCTTATAGAAAATTGTACACCGTTTTATCACATTTGTCAAGTATAAAATTAACTTATTTATAGCAAGCTTGTTTCAATTATTGCTTTTTGGCGGATTTTGCGGTTGATTTCTCGGCAATCTGCGGCACGCCGTCCTCTACCTTACCTAAGTATTCGGGAAGTTTCATACCCGACATTTTAAACACTTCGTTAAGCGGAGGAACGGCTTTGAGCATGCTCGAAATAAAGTTTGCGGTAGTTGATTCGCCGTCTTTACCGCCCATGGAATCCCAAACGGTAACTTTGTCGATATTGATTCCCTTAACCGCCTCGACCTGAGTTGCGACAAGCTGTTCGAGTTTATCGGATATAAGCATTTTAACCGCATCGTCGGCAGTGCCGCCCGCGGCTTTAACAAGCTTTTCAAAGCCGAGCGCCTGCTTAGAAAGCACTTCGAACATACCTTGCGCTTCCGCCTCTTTCATTGCTTTAATAGCGTCCGCCTCGCCTTTTGCCTTACGGCGTACCATTTCCGCCTCGGCTTCGGCTTGAAGTTCGAGCTTGCGTTTTTCGATTTCCTGCTTAACTATTACGTCAGCTTCCAAAGTGCTCTTTTCACGCTCGGCACGTGCGATTTCGGCCTCTTGCTCGGCTTTGTACGCTTCGCGTTTCGCGTTTGCTTCGGCAATCATTTCGGCTACCGACGCCACGCGTTCGGCTTCCGCCTCTATCTGACGGCGACGTGCGTTACTTTGGCTTATCTTTGCCTGCGATTCGTTTTCGCCCTCTACTGCGGTGGAGTTTGCCGACGCAACTTCTATTCTCTCGTCGCGCACGGCGTTTGCCTCGCCTATGCTACCGTCGCGGTTCTTCTCGGCAACACTGCGTTTTGCATCGTTTATTGCCTTTGCCGCCGCCTCTTTACCGAGAGCCTCGATGTAGCCCGATTCGTCGTTTATGTCGGTTACGTTTACGTTTATAAGACGCAAGCCTATCTTTTTGAGTTCGCCCTCTACGTTACGCGATACCGCCTCTAAGAACTTATCGCGGTCGGTGTTGATTTCTTCTATATCCATAAGAGCGATAACAAGACGCAACTGACCGAGTATAATATCTTTTGCCAAATCCTGTATGTCGTTGAGCTTTAATCCGAGAAGTCGTTCGGCGGCGTTCTGCATAACTCCCGGCTCGGTTGATATGCCTACCGTGAATACGCTCGGAACGTCGATACGTATGTTCTGACGGCTCAGCGCGTTTTTAAGGTCTACGCTTATGGATATGGGCGTCAAATCCAAAAAGCTGTATGCCTGAAAGAACGGCATTACAAAACTCGCGCCGCCGTGAATACATTTGGCGGCTCTGCTCGTACCGTCTTTGTTACTGCCTACGCTACCGTAAATAACCATTATTTTATCGGAAGGGCACTTTTTATAACGGCTTGCTATTAAAGCAAACAACGATATAAGTATTACAACTATTGCCACTATAAGTCCGATTATTCCGACTATCTGACCTGTCGATGCACCGATAATCATTTTTTGTTTTTATCTCCTTTTGTTTTTATTTTCTTTAATTACTCGGCTTTTTCCTGCCGTGCGGTTTCCTGCTTGATTTCCGCGCCGTACGGTTCTACCAAAAGAGTACCTTCGCTTTCGGTTCCTATAATCTTAACGCGGTCGCCCGTTTTAATTGGTTCGGGACTGTCGGTAACGGCTTCGAGTTCGACGTAGCGTTCCTGAACGTATACGTTCACCTTGCCGTTACCCTTTCTGAGTGCGGGAATAGTAAGATAAACCTCGGCGGATTTTCCCACGGTGTTTTCTATTTTAAGATTGCCGCTGTTTTGCAGTTTTTCGGTCGCTTTGAAAAACAAAGCAATCAGAAACGCCGCCGCAATGCCTGCCGCAATACCGGGAATGAGAGCCCAAAATTCGATTGAGTAAAACAGAGCAAACGTGAGCCAACTGCCCACTGCCAAAAACGCAATGGCACTGCGCACGCTAAGTATTTTAAGCCCGAAAATAGTAAACCCCGAACCTCCGTCGTTAATCGTATCAACGTCGTCTACGCTCGTATCGCCGTCAAACGACGCGTCGTTATCGCCGCTGCCTATCGCCAAAAGGATTATCTGAATTATCATAAACAGCGTAGACGCGCAACCGATTACAAACAGTATCTGCTGCAAAATATGCAGTTCGTTCCACCATGCCATTTTTGTTCTCCTTATAATATACCCTATTTAAAGTATTTATTTTAAATACGATATAATTGTACCATAAATATTTTATTATATCTATTAAAGTAATATTAAATTAAGATTAAATCGGATGAGCCGAAAGCGCGGGCGCGTTTAAAGCGGCATATACAATTTAATTATACACCCGCTTATAAAAGTTGTCAATATTCTTTATATTTTTTCTACGGTATGAAAATATCCACGGTAAACATGTTGTCCGAACGGTTCACCACAAGATTGCCGCCGTACTTCTGTACGGTGTAGCGAACGCTTTTAATGCCGAATCCGTGGTAATTGTCATCGCCCTTCGTGCTTTTGGGCAAACCGTTTACGAAATTCAAATCGGCACGGCACGGATTTTCCACGTGTATGCAGACTCCCTGCGGTTTTTCGGAAACTTGCAAATTAAGCACGCGGTCGGTGTCGTCGGGCGCCGATTTAAGATACTCGATTGCGTTATCGAGTAAGTTCCCGAATATGCCCGCAACGTCGGTAAGCGCAAATCTGTTCAGACATTGCCCGTCCGCCATGTACAGAAACCTTATTCCGTACTGCTCGCAGTGAAGCGAACGCTCGGATAAAATCAAATCGAGAGCTACGTTCCCCGTTTTTGCTATATTGTCGTAAATGGAAACGGCGCGCTTGATTTCGTCCACGGAATTTTGTTCGCCGTCCTTTAATTTGAGCATATCCAAATGATATTTGATGTCGTGACACTTCATGTTTATTATGTCGGCGGTGCTTTGTTCCAACTCGTACTTACGCGCATTTTCGCGCACGAGCTGTTCGAGAATTATTTTTTCCTCCTCTATCACCTTGCGGTTGAGCACCGAAAACAAAAGCATAAGCGAGAACAAATCGCAAAACGCGAGAGTAATCTGCCACAGTATCCTGTGAGTCATATCGGGCATTCGAGTGGACTGAGTAAACACAACGTCGCAAATAACGTAGCCGAGCAAAGTCATTACAAGCGTAAAAATTTTATCCACTCCCACGCCGTGTTTGCCTTTAAGTCTGCGCGCGCATAAGAACCAACACAAAACGTAACAGCAAATAAAGCTTATAAACATCCAGACCGACAGCGGATTGTAACCTGTTTCGCCCGAAATATCCGACAAAACATCTTGCATGCTTGCCGCGAAATTTTGCAAAAATACGCCGCACGAACAGCGGAACAGTACATCGATGAAATCCGTTTTAAAACAGAATACGAACAGCGCGACCGAAAGCACGAAAATGGCAAGCGAGCGCATGCCGAACGAATTATCGAAAATATTAGCTACCGCCCCTATGGGACACGCAAGCAGAACAAGCACGGCAAAACCGAGCAGTATACGAAGCAAAAACCTTTTTCGTCTTCTCAAAAACACGCAGAACTGCAACTGCGCAACAAACAACTGCACGGTGAAAACTATTACGGCGATATAGTTGTAAACGAGAAATATTTCCGCCATAAGTCACACCCGTGCGCGAGAAGAATTTATGTACGTTGTGAACTTATCTTTAAATTCGTGTTTGTGCGAACGCGTAAGCGTTGCAACTCCGTTTGCAACAAGAACTTCGGTGGCGCGGATTTCGTTTACGTACCTTAAATTCACAAGAAACGACTTGCTCGACGAACAAAAATCGAGCGGCTCCAAAGCCGACACATAGTCGCAGAGCTTTCCGAGAGTTTGATACGTGCCGTCTGCGGTATGAAAGTTTACGTAATGCCCGCGGCTTTCGAGATAATAAATATCGTCTATTATCAGCTTTTTCACGCCCGTTTTCACGTTTACGAAAATGCTTTTGCTTTTAAGCTCGGATTTCGCGCGCACGCGCTCGTGAATCTTTTTCATAACCGCCGCAAAGTCGGCGTAGCTTACAGGTTTTAACAAAAACGAAAATGCGTTTACCTCGTAGCCCTTTACCGCCATTTTCATGAGATGAGTTATAAAAACTATTATAAGCTCGCTGTCTTTCTCGCGCAGATTTTGCGCAAGACTCATGCCGTCGATACCGGGCATTTCTATGTCGAGAAAAACCGCGTCGTAATCGCAACGGTAATTATTTACAAGCGTGCCCCCCCCCGCAAAACCTTTTACTTCGCAGGTAATTCCGTTGTCACGCGAAAACTGTTCTATGTACTCGCTTATAAGAGTTACATAGGACTGCTTATCATCTACCACCGCAATTTTAATCATCAGTCAACCTCATAGTAATAAATTTAGGGTAATTGGGAAAAAGGTATTGTCTTTCGATTCTTTTGATTATTTTTTATCGGTTTTGTATTATGTTAGATATTATAACACAGAAATCAGAAAAAATCAATACCCATTTTCAAAAAACGTAAAAACAGCCGCCCACATACGGGGCGGCTGTTTTGCCGCGTATTAAGTTTTATTCTTCGGATTTGTTTACCCCGAAGAAGGATGCGACTACCGTTACAATAAGCGTTATTATTCCTATTATCGCCGACGAAACGTAAGTCGATATTGTGGAATACGGGTTAAGTCCCGCGATAACGTAGCCTATACCGTCAAGCTGTACGTTAAGTCCCGTTACAAGCGCGATTCCGAACAGCATAGCCGCAACCAAAAATCCGAGATTGAGCCAATGAGTTTTTATAAAGAATACCGCAACCACCGTGCCTATAAGCACTATCATGCCCACTATCAAAAGTGCGAGCGACGACGACACGCTGTTGTACGCCGTGGCGTAAAGTATAACGGTTACAAGCGAGAGTATAAATGCCGCGGCGCCGAGGTAAATTCCTATTCCCTTGTCTTTTATACTGAATTTCATTTTCTATTTACCTCCCCTTTTACGCTTCTTTCTTTTTGAGTACAAACATAAGCACATAGCCCGTTATAGCCGCCGCCATTGCCACGCCTACGATTACGTCGGCTGCAATAAGCGTATTCTGCCACCACGTGCGAACGTAAACGAATCTCATGTTAGCGGTTACGCCGTTCATGGTATTACTGCGGATTTCGTTGTACACGAAATATTTAAGCGCGGTTTGCATCTTTTCTTGGAATGCATAGTCTTTTTTGATAAGCTCTTTGTTTGCGTCCGAAGTCATCGACCCTATCGCGGTGTTGGCATACGCATTAGACGTACAACACGTTCCGCCGCCGCCGAACACTATGTCGCGCCAATTCATATAATCGCCGCCGTTAATCATGTCGGTAATAAGCCAACCGGTGAATCCCCATTCGTTGCGGATTATCTGTTCCTGCAATCCGGGGTGAGCGCCCGAGAACAGCGTTCCGGCGCGGTTGAACGCCGTCATGCAGCCGAGCGCGTAGTTATTTGCCATACAGCCGTAGAAACCGCGGAGTTCGTTCTCGCGCGCCGACTGCTCGTTCATAAACGTGGCTATTGCCGCACGTTTGTCTTCCTGATGGTTAAAGGCAAGGTGCTTGGGCATCATCTGCAAGCCTTTTGTAAGCGCGCCTTTGCACACCGCTTCGCCCATGAGCGAAGTGAGCACCGAGTCCTCGCTGTAATACTCGTGGTTACGCGCGTTGTACGGAGTGCGGTGCAAATTGAGTCCGGGTCCGCAAAGCGCGTTGTTGTTTATCCAAAGAGATTCTTCGCCGAACATTACGCCCTGTAAGTAAACAAGCTCGTAGTTAAAGGTAGAAGCCACAATCGGCTCGGTGGGCATGCCGCCCGCTTTCCACGTAGCACGCTCGTCGTCCGCTTTAACGTAGGTGGGTTCGGTTACGTGTACTTCGTTGCTGCTGTCCCAACGAACGGTGTAATCCAAAAGCTGATCGGGGGCTACGCCTATGGGTCCGTCGTACCAAATGGATTCGCCGAGGTTGATGCTAAGCAGAGGCTCTAAGTTTTTATCGCCGCCTTGCTCGATAAACGCAACCGCTTCGTCGAAATCTATTTGCTGAACGAGTTTATCCCACTGAGGGTCGCTGAAATCGACTACGCCCGCGTATTTGCCTTCGTCGTCGAGAAGTATGAAGTTAGCCGCATTGAGTCCGTTGTTCGCGCCCCAAATTACGTCGCCGGCTTTGCCGTTTTCGGTAAGTTGGAATTTGGCGTTTTTAAGTTCGGTAACCATTTCGGCAGTGGGAGTAATAGCGGTTATGGTTTCCCAACCCTTAGTCCAATCGCTACGGGTTACGTATTCCACGGTATCGGGAATACGGGTATTTACGTCCATATCCTGCAATGCGTTTTCCACGTTTTCCGAATACGTTTCCATATCGGTACTGCCGAGATGCCACATTTTTGCGTTGCTTGCATTTACTTCTTCGTTGTTGATTCTTATAAGCGAAGAAGTTTTACCGCTGTCTTTAAGGGCGATGATATTGTTAAGGGCGTGGTGCGCGCCGTTACCTATCGCAAAGTAATAGTTGCCTTCTTCCAAAACCCATGCGCCCGCTTTGCCGTTGCGTTTAACGGCTTTTTCGTCGTATGAAGCCATGTATACGGGGTCGAACTCGATTGTCACGGTTTCATGTCCGCCGTTTTTGTCAAGAACGTCCGTTTTGCCGAAAGCCAAAAGCTGAACCGCCGATTTTTCAAGACCGCCCGAGGTGTAAGGGGTCTGAACGTAAAGCTGAACAACCGATTTTCCGTCGTAGTCGCCCGTATTGGTAACTTCCACAACGGCTTTGCCCGTTCCGCCCACGGTTAATTCAACCGATTTGAGTTCTTGCTTAAACGTGGTGTAACTGAGTCCGTAACCGAAGGGATACGATACTTCTTTTGCATAATCCCACGCCTCGGAAGTCGAACTTCCCACAGTGGAAGTCGCGTTGCCCGCGTTCATGATTTGGTCTTCGTAACGGGTTTCGTAGTATTTATAGCCTACGTAAATTCCCTCGTTTTCAACTACGAACCAATTTGCGCGGTCGTTACTCGTAATTTCGACACCCGTCAAATCGAAGTTTTTGGAACCGAAATTCTTCATTGCGGGAGAAGAAAGACTGCTTACCGCATAGGTGTCGGTTAAATGACCCGACGGAACCGCGTCGCCCGAAAGAATATCGGCTACGCCCAAAAATCCGTTTACGCCGGGGGCTCCGACCCACAGTATCGAATCTATTTCGTCGTCGGTTTTAAGCTCCTCTATTTCCATTTGGTTGTCGGCGTTTATGAGCACTATAACCTTTGTGCTGTTGGCTTTTGCAAGCTCCAACATTGCTTTTTCGTTGTTCGAAAGTCCCAAAATGGTTGTCTCATTGCTGTCGCCGGGGGTGGAGTTTGTCATTGTAGGCAAATAGTCCGCCGCCTCAGAGCTGTCGCGGGTAAGCACTACAACCGCCGCGGTGTTTTTCGCCGAATTAAGCAAATCCGTACCGTACGCGCTTGCGGGAGCTTCGCCCACGGGATAAGTCGTGCCCATAGGCATAGACGGCGTAAACGCGGTCGTAAGTCCGTGCCCGTACGTCACGTTGCCGAACATCGACGCTTTCAATCTGTAATCGTCCAAAGCGGAAGATGCGTAAAAATCTATAAATTGCTGATTTAAGTTGAATTTTCTTTCGGCAAGAGCTTCTTTTATGCCGTACAGCTTCTGTCCCGCCGAGGCATTAACGCCTACGTTAGAGCCTATATTGCCGCCCAACACGGGGTTATGGCTGTTCAAACCCCAAATAGTAACGGTTTCGGTGCTCTTGTCGAGCGGAAGCGCGTTGTTTTCGTTTTTAAGAAGCACACTGCCCTCGCGCGATATTTCAACCGCCACTTCGTTTTTCGCATCAATCATATCTTTAAGCGAAGTGTACTGCGACTTAAAGTACGTAGCGTCCACTTTATCGTCGGTACCAACTTTTTTAAGTGTGTAGTTGGTTGTACCGAGCGCATTGTTGATAAACGATGCGCGTGTGTTTGCCAGCGACGTTGCGCACAGTAATACCGCAAACAACGTAACCGCAACCGTCATGAGTCCGTGCATCATTTTGATTTTGGTTGCTTTCTTCATTCATGTTCCTCCTTGTTATCTTTGCTTAACGGGTTTACACCTATTCACCCGACGCAAAAAAATTTTAACAAGGGATTTAATAAAAGGAAACAAAACTGTCAAATTTTGCACGTTTTTATGCAAAAATTGCACGTATCCTTTTCTTTTACTTATATATGTTGTACAATAAAAGCATGAGGTGCGAAATGAACGTAAAAGAGTTATTTAAAAAGTACAGTAAATGCGATTTGTTCGCTTTTTCGGCTTTTATATTAAGTTTACTAATGTCGGTAATCGACGTGATAAGGTATGCCGCGCTCGGCGAAATCACTACCTTTACGGTTATGCTTGCGGTAAATTTATG
Source organism: uncultured Clostridia bacterium (assembly GCA_947086925.1). Lineage (GTDB taxonomy): Bacteria > Bacillota > Clostridia > Christensenellales > Pumilibacteraceae > Pumilibacter. The sequence continues at coordinate 17,899 of CAMUAL010000001.1, read as the reverse complement.
TTTATGCCTTATTGTATTACTCGGATTCACTCTGCGCCTAAGCGGGCTCGGAGCGGCAGTGGGAATTATATATTTTATAATAGGTTGCAACACGAATTACGCCGGCATGCCGCTTTTCAATTTTACCTTTTTCGTTCAGGCGGCGGTTTTATTTGCGGGCGGAGTCGCCGCGCTTGTATTTCAGATTAAAGATAAGTTAAAGCCGCGGTTATTCCGTATTCCCGTCATTGCGGCAACAGCGGCGGTTTTATTATTTTGCGTTATATTCGGCGGAGTGAATATTTCGAACGCTAACGGGCGCGACTACTGCGGGCGCGAAATATGGGCTGTCCCCGATATTTTCGACAAAGCCGACTGCCCCGAAAAAGGGACTCTTTCAGCCATCGAATACAAAACAAAAGCCTACGCCACCGACAACCGAGAAGTTACGAAAAAAGCATGGGTATACCTGCCTTACGGATACACGGAAGAAAACGAGTACGATATTTTATACCTTATGCACGGCACGGGCGACGACGAGGAGTATTGGCTTAAAACTTACGGCTATAACAAAACCATGGTAGACAACATGATTCACCGCAAAATAATAAAGCCTCTTATAATAGTAACACCGTCGTTCTACACCGAAAACGACTGCGCGGATAATCTCGACGAACTGACTTATTCGTTTAAAGACGAACTGCGGAACGATTTAATGCCGCTTATCGAAAGCACGTATTCCACCTACGCCGCCGACACTACCGACGAGGGATTTATAAACAGCCGAAATCACCGCGCTTTTGCGGGATTATCGCGAGGAGCGGTTACCACGCTACACTCCGCGCTTTGCGGAAGCCTTGATTATTTTTCCTACTTCGGCGTTTTCAGCGGAAGTCGCACCGATATAGACTATTACGGCAAAACGGCTATGAGCGACGAATTTAAAGTCCTGCCGATAAATTATCTGTACGTAAGTTCGGGCAGTTTCGATTTTCCGCTTTCGGGACAAATCAAAGAATATCGCGAATTTCTTAAAGCAGACAGCCGTCTTAAACAAAACGTAAACACTTGCTTCGACGTATTCCCGTTATGCAAGCACGCAATAAGTTGTTGGCATCTTGCTCTTTATAACTTTTTGCCTTATTTCGTCGGAATTTAAATCAGGCAAACTGCAACAAAAAAAGAAAATGCGGGAGCTTAGTAATTCGCTCTCGCATTGTTTTTGTTTTTACGATTTTATAAAATTTTAAAGTTCGCGCTCGTGGTCGCACTTGAATATCATACCCAAAATTCCCGCGCCCGTGTGCGCGCCTATTACCGGTCCGCACCAACCCGATTTTACTTCGCACCCGAATTCGCTTTTAAGCATTTCGGTCATCTCCGAGCAAAGTTCTTCGGCGTCGCCCTGCGCAATGTAAACCGTTTTTACGTCGGGCGAATGCCTTTTGATTTCGCTTATTACGTATTCCATTGCTTTGCGAGTGCCCTTGGCTTTATGAACTACGCGCAGTTTACCCTCTTTGTCGAACGCAATTATCGGTTTGATTTTAAGCAGAGTACCTATTGCCGCGGCAACGCCCGAAACGCGACCGCCTCTGCGCAGATGATTAAGGTCGTCTACCATAAAAAGAACGTGAATTTTTTTGTTCTGAGCGTTAAGTATTTTTGCCGCCTCTGCGCCGCAGAGTCCTTTTCGTTGCAATTCCGACGCGTCGTCGAGCACCATGTGGTGAACCTGCGTTGCGCCGAGCGAATCGACTATATTTACGGTACAGTCGGGGTGACGCGCCATTACCGCCGCCGCTCCCTTGCATGCCTGATTATACGTTTCGCTGAGTCCGCTCGAAAGCGTTAAATGCACAATATCGGTTGCCCCGTCCGCTATCAGCTTTTCGAAAAATTCTTCGTGAGCAAATGCCGTTATCTGACTTGTGGTGGGCATTGCGCCGCCGCGCACTTTTGCGTAAAATTCCTTATACTGTTCGTCGGTTGTGAAATCGTCGGGTCGTGTTTCGCCGTCAATCGTAAAAGTAAGCGGCACCCACGGTATACCCGCTTCGTCAAGTTCATTGCGCTTTACGTCGCAAGAAGTATCGGTGGACAAAGTAAACATATAAACTCTCCGTTTTTTATTTCTTTGCTTTATTATAAACGATAAAGTACGTACAACGCAAAAAATATAATCTCAAAAGAGAATTTTTTAATCTGATTTTAATTTTTGAATTATCGGTCTGCAATCCGATATAGCTCCTCCGCCCAAACAGCGAAGTCGATTTGGATTGCCGTCGTTTATATAAACCACGGCATACTGCCCCGGAGTTACGGCGCGTTGCGGCTCGTTAAACTCTATGTGCGCTCCCGATTGGGTAAAAGTAACCGTTGCGTCTTGCGCGGGCTGACGGTAGCGCGTTTTTACTTTGGCTTTAAAAGGCGCGGTATAGCGGTATTCGCCTATCACGTTAAATCCCTGCGTGTCAAGCGCATCGGACATAAGCTCGTCGCCCTCGCCGCACTTAACCACAAGCTCGTTTTTACTCAAATCCTTATCTACTACAAACCATCGGTTTTGAGCGTAGCCAGCTATTCCGCCTATGCCGAGTCCTCTGCGCTGTCCGAGCGTGTAATACATAAGTCCGTCGTGTTTGCCTATAACATTGCCGTCGGTGTCCACAATATTTCCCTGCCGTGCGGGCAGATACTGCGACAAAAACTTTTTGAAGTTGCGCTCGCCTATAAAGCATATGCCGGTGGAATCTTTCTTTTTTGCGGTTACCAAATTGAGCTTGTCGGCGATTTTGCGAACCTCGCCCTTTTCGAGTTCCGACAGCGGAAACAGCACGTTGCCGAGCTGACTTGTGAGCACCTGATTTAAAAAGTACGTTTGGTCCTTGTTCTTGTCGGCGCACTCGTACAACTCGCCGCCGCCGCAGGTATGTTTAACGGCGCAGTAATGCCCCGTGGCAATGTAATCGGCACCGAGTTTTTTTGCGTATTCGGCAAACGGACCGAATTTTATTTCGCGGTTGCAAAGCACGTCGGGATTCGGCGTGCGTCCCTTTTTGTATTCCGATAAAAAATACTCGAACACGCGACTGTAATATTCTGCGGAAAAGTTCACCGAATACGCGGGAATCCCGAGTCCCGCGCAAACCGCGCGCGCATCCTGCCAATCGGTTGCCGACGAGCATGCCGAGTCGCCCTCGTCCTCGTCTTCCCAATTATTCATAAACAATCCGATTACGTTGTAGCCTTGCTCGCGCAGTAAGTACGCCGCAACCGACGAATCCACTCCGCCCGATATTCCCACAACAACGGTTTTTTTATTCATAATATTTTTTCCTCGAAAGGTATGTGGGATTTTGCGTTAAGGCTCAAATCGGCAAGTCCCAACCCGTCTTGCGCCATGAAGTAAGCGCGTGACGCAACCATGGCGGCGTTGTCGGTGCAAAGCACGTGCGGCGGGAAACTCACTGTAAAACCGTTTTTTTCGCCCTCGGCACAAAGAAGTCTGCGCAAATCGCCGTTAGAGGCAACCCCGCCCGCAAGCACAAGTCGGCTGTATCCCGTACGCTTCATTGCCTCCGACGCGGTTTTAGCCAAAAGCGACAACGACTCGCTTGTAAACGAGGCGCATATATCGGCAACGGGGATTTTCTCCCCCTTTTGTCTTAACGTGTTCACATAATTTACCACTGCGGTTTTAAGTCCGGAGTACGAAAGCGACAAATCTTCGCGCACACCCTTGGGGTGCTTATATAGTCGGATATTTGCCGAGCCTTCGTGCGCAAGCTTTTCTACGTTCGGTCCTCCGGGGTACGGAAGTCCCAAAACGCGCGCGACTTTATCGAACGCTTCGCCGAGCGCGTCGTCGAGCGTACCGCCGAGCATTGCGTACTTATTGTAATCGGTCGCATTCAGCAAAAGAGTGTGTCCGCCGCTCGCCACAAGCGCGCAAAAGGGCGGCTTTAAATCCGGGTGCGAAATATAGTTTGCCGAAACATGCGCCTCTATATGATTTACGGCTATAAGCGGCTTGTTTATTGCATAGGCATACGACTTTGCCGCCGCCACTCCCACAAGCAGTGCGCCGATAAGTCCCGCGCCGTAAGTTACGGCAACCGCGCTCAAATCGCTTGCGCTCACGTTTGCCTGTTTTAAAGCTTCGTCGATTATATCTGGCAAAGCAAGCGTATGATTGCGGCTTGCAACCTCAGGCACTACGCCGCCGAAACGCTTATGTATTTCGATTTGCGAGGCGATTACGTTACTCAGCATAATTCTTCCGCCGCGCACAACCGCCGCCGCAGTTTCGTCGCATGAGCTTTCTATGCCCAAAATAACCGCGTCGGGATTGTTCTTTATTTTATCGAATTGTTGTTGTGCGAGTTCAATATACATATAGGCGTAGTATAACACTCCGAGCCGATAAAGTCAAATTGCTTCCGCCACCCGATTTCCTTAAAAAAATCACCCGCCAATGACACGGAAAATACAAGGCAGAGAATAATTGGAATTCCCCCCCCTTGTGTTCCACCGCCCCAAAGGGGCATTGAATTAGATTAAAGATAAGATTCCTCGACTACGCTCGGAATGACAATACACAATAGCCAATGCAACGAATTAGCCGCTATATGCGACCTTATACGACGCCTTTAAGATTTGCGTAAATAGTCGAATATAAACTCCGCAATGTCGCCGTCCATGACCGCCTGAACGTCGGGTTTCTCGTAGCCCGTGCGGTGGTCTTTAACCATAGTGTAAGGCTGAAATACGTATGAACGTATTTGACTGCCCCACTCGATTTTTTTCATTTCGCCCTTAATGGCGTTTGCTTTTTCTTCGAGTTCGCGCTCGCGCAGTTCCACAAGCTTGCCGAGCAACATTTTCATTGCGGTTTCGCGATTCTGAATCTGACTGCGCTCGTTTTGACACTGCACTACTATTCCCGTGGGAATATGAGTTATGCGCACCGCCGAGTCGGTTTTGTTTATGTGCTGACCGCCCGCGCCGCCGCTACGGTAAGTATCGATTCTTAAATCTTCCGGATTTATTTTCACGCTCTCGTCGTTCTCGATTTCGGGCATAACTTCCAAACTCGCAAAGCTTGTGTGTCGGCGGGCGTTACTGTCGAACGGCGAAATGCGCACAAGACGGTGCACTCCCTTTTCGGCTTTGAGATAGCCGTAAGCGTTTGTGCCTATTACTCTGAACGTAACGCTCTTTATTCCCGCTTCGTCGCCCGGCAAGTAGTCGAGTTCTTCGTAGGTAAAACCGTTTTTGTCGCAATACATTTTATACATGCGGTAAAGCATCTGCGTCCAATCTTGCGCCTCGGTACCGCCCGCGCCCGCATGAAGCGTAAGTATTGCGTTGTAATGGTCGTACTCTCCTTTAAGCAGTGTTTTAAGGTGCAGAGTTTCAACCTCGTTTTCGATTTCCGAAAGCGCGGAATCGATTTCCGCAATAAGCTCCTCGTCCGATTCGCTTTCTGCCGCCGAAACAAATTCCGCAATATCGTCTATTTTACTCCGTTTGGATTTAAGGTCGGATAAAAGCGACGAAATGTATTTCGCTTCCGAATTTATACTTTGCGCGCGCTTTAAATCTTTGTAAAGCTCCGGGTCTTGCTGAGCCTCGTTTAAAGAGGCGAGCTTATCGCTAAGCTCACCTTCGTTAAATGCTTCGCAGCAACCGTCGAATTTGTTTTTAAGCGTCTTTATGCGCTGTTTCTGTTCGTCTAATATCAGCATTTTTTTACCGTGATTTTACTTATGGTCTTTGTCCCAACAACAGTTTTTATACTTTTTGCCGCTTCCGCAAGGGCAAAGGTCGTTGCGCCCTACGTCTTTGTTTTCACTGCGATTGACCGAGGGAGCTTTTGCCTGTTTGCTTCCGCCGCTCGATACAACAAGGTCGAGGTTCTGCCCCTCGCGCTTGGGTGCGCGCTCTACGTTTACGCGCATAAGGAGCGCAACCGTGTCCTCGTGGATACGGTCTATCATATCGTCGAACATAGCAAATCCCTCTTGCTTGTAAGCAATAACGGGGTCTTGCTGACCGTACGCTTTAAGCCCTATTCCGCGACGCAACGCATCCATAGAGTCGATATGGTCCATCCACTGCTTGTCTACCACTTTAAGAAGTATAACGCGCTCTATTTCCTCAAAATCGACTCCGAGCTCTTTTGCGTTGTCGATTTTCTGAGTATAATAGGTTTGCATGGCGGTGTAAATCTGCTCTTTTATTTCTTCGAGAGCCCATTTTTCCATGCGGTCTTCCGTGAGGAAAGTTGTGTCGCCGGGAATAAGCTTGCGCTCGATTTCTTTGTTTAGATTTTCGTAATCCCAATCGTTCCAATCAACCTTGGGGTCGGTGTACATATCGACAATCTTTTCGATTTGCTCGTGCATCATCGTGTCGATTTGTTCATGTACGCTCTCGCCCGACAGCACCTTATTGCGTTCCTGATAAATTATCGTACGCTGAGTGTTCATTACGTTGTCGTATTCGAGTACTTGCTTACGTATAGAGTAGTTTCTGCCCTCTACGTTGCGCTGTGCGTTTGCAATCTGCTTTGTAAGAAGCTTCATGCTGAAAGGCGTATCCTCGTCGCCTCCGAATATTTCGGCTATGCGTTTCATTCTGTCGCCGCCGAACAGTCTTAACAAATCGTCTTCCATGCTAAGATAGAAGATACTCGAACCCATATCGCCCTGACGTCCCGCACGACCGCGCAACTGATTGTCGATTCGGCGCGATTCGTGACGCTCGGTGCCTATGATGCGCAAACCGCCCACCGCGATAACTTTTTCTTTTTCGACATCCGCTTCGGCTTTGTATTCATCATAGAATTTTTTGTACTGAGCGCGGGCGGCAAGAATATCGGGGTCTTCGGTATTGAAGTAAGCGGTTGCCGCGCTTATAAGCTTTTCGTCTACGCCAAGGTCGCGCATGCGCTTTTTCGCAAGATATTCGGGATTGCCGCCAAGCAGAATATCGGTACCGCGGCCTGCCATGTTGGTTGCGATTGTAACCGCGCCGACTCTGCCCGCCTGAGCTATTATCTCCGCCTCTTTTTCATGGTTCTTTGCGTTAAGCACGCTGTGCTCTATTCTCTGACCTTTGAGAAGGCGCGCCAGCTCCTCGCTCTTTTCTACGTTTGTCGTACCCACAAGCACGGGTTGTCCGCGCTGAGTGCACTCTTTTATATCCTCGATAACCGCTTTTAATTTGCCGTTTACGGTAGTGTAAATTACGTCGTTTTCGTCTACGCGCTTACTCGGAACATTGGTGGGAATCTCAACAACGTCTAAGCCGTAAATGCCTTTGAACTCGGATTCTTCGGTTTTGGCGGTACCCGTCATGCCGCCGAGCTTGTCGTAAAGACGGAAGTAGTTCTGAAACGTGATTGTTGCGAGAGTTTTGTTCTCGTTGCGAATAGTTACGTTTTCTTTCGCCTCGATTGCCTGATGTAATCCGTCGCTGTACCTGCGCCCAACCATAAGGCGACCCGTAAATTCGTCTACTATAACGACTTCGCCGTCGCTTACAATGTAGTCTTGGTCGCGCTTCATAATCTTGTGTGCGCGGAGCGCGTTATTTACATAGTGCGCAATATCGCTGTTTTCCACATCGGCAAGGTTGTCTATTCCGAAAAACATTTCGGCTTTTTCCGTGCCCGACTCGGTAAGGTTTATGCCCTTTTTCTTTTCGTCGTATTCGTAATCGTCCTCTTTAACCTCGCGCTTAACGAACTGATTCGCTTTAATGTAAAGCTCGCTCGATTTTTCTCCTCTGCCCGATATAATAAGCGGAGTGCGCGCCTCGTCGATTAAAATCGAGTCAACCTCGTCGATTATGGCATAGCTGAGTTTGCGCTGCACCATTTCTTCTTTGTAAATAACCATGTTGTCTCTGAGGTAATCGAATCCGAGCTCGTTGTTCGTTGCATACGTAATGTCGCAGTTGTATGCGGCGCGTTTTGCCTCGGGAGTCATGCCCGATACGGCAACGCCCACGGTAAGACCCAAAAAGCGGTGAACTTTGCCCATCCACTCGGCGTCGCGCTTTGCAAGATAATCATTTACCGTTACAATGTGAACGCCTTCGCCCGTAAGTGCGTTTAAGTATGCGGGAAGCGTGGAAACCAAAGTTTTACCTTCGCCCGTGCGCATCTCGGCAATACGCCCCTGATGCAGAGTTATGCCGCCGAGCAACTGAACGTGAAAGTGACGCATGCCGAGCACGCGCGCGCTTGCCTCGCGCACCGTTGCGAACGCCTCGGGAAGTATGTCGTCGAGCGTTTCGTAGTTTTCTTTTAAACGCTTTTTAAATTCGTCGGTTTTGGCTTTAAGCTCGTCGTCGGTAAGTTTGCGGTACGCCTCGTCGTACTCCTCCACTTTAAGCGCAATGGTTTCGAGCTTTTTAAGATGCTTGCGATTGTCGCTTCCCGTGATAAAACTGATAAGTCCCATTAAGATTGCTCCTTTTATTTCTCTGCGGTTTTTTGCCGCCATGCTTTTTATTGTTTAAATGATTTCGGTTTTTTGCCGCCGTGCTTTTTATTGTTTAAATGATTTCGGTTTTTTGCCGTACTCTTTATTGCTTGTTATCCGCCGGATTCCACGAATAAGGATTATATCTGCCCAAAAATTGCAAATCTCCGCATTTAAGCGATATTTCGCCGAGTATGCCGTCAAGTTTTACGCTTTTGCCGCTAACAAGAAAATCAACGTAAAACACATACTGCCCCATCTTCTTTTTGGCGGGGCGCGACTCTATTTTCACCATATTGAGTCCGTGACTCTTTATTACCGAAAGCACGTCGAGCAATGCGCCCGGCTTGTTTTCGGTGGAAAACAGCACGCTTATCTTTTCGCCGACGTCGTTTGCCTTTGACTTTACGGCAATGAATCTCGTGCAGTTATCAGCCGAGTCGGCTATATTGTCGAGGAGTACAACTTGCCCGTCTTTCGGCGCGCGGGCGATTGCCGCACTGTCGGAGTCAAGCATATTGAGTCCCGCCGACGTAAACGCAACGGGAACGGACTTTGCCGCGGGCAAAACATTACGCAGCGTTTCGCGGCACTGAGCAAGTGCCTGCGGGTGCGAATAAACGGTTTTTATATCTTCCTTTTTTACTCCGCCGAGCGTTATAAGACTTTGCCTTACCGGAAGTATAATCTCGTCTGTTACGTAAAGTCCGAGCTCGCCGAGCGAGTCTGCGGTTTCGGTAACCGTTCCCTCGACGCTGTTTTCTATGGGAACCACAGCCGCCGAACACTCGCCGTTTTTCACCGCCTGCAACGCGGCGCGCACACTGTCGTATCCGCGAATTTCGCATTCATCGGGATTGCCGCTTTTTATCAACGCGGCAGTCGCGGCAAAGGTATGGCTTAGTTTGTCACCGAAACAACCGATTGTCACGTAAAGATTTTCCTTTTAATCAGCTTGGCAATTCAACTCATAAGCCGTACGGCAAAGACAAAAATTGCTAAATTAAATTATAGCACAAAACGATTCTCATTGTAAAGCATTTATCGGGCACACATAATCGGGAGCAAAGTCGAATAGGGGCGCAATTTCGCTCATACTCACCGCAAAGCCAGCGTATTGCATTCTAAGCGTATTTACTATAACCGCCACTATTACCGAAATTACGCAAAAAACAACAAAAATCGCAATCGCCGCAATGCAACCTTTCGAATTTACTTTGGGATTGTTCTCTCGCAGTTTTTTGTCGGCGCGTTTAAGCTCCTCGAATATATAATCGTATTTGTTCATGCGGTATTCGTGCTCGTTGTCCGCTTCGATTTTCGGAGTCACGTCGGATTTTATGCTTTGCGCGAGTGACTCGGCGGTCTTTTCGACAACCTCGTCGGGAGTTACCGTATCTTCGCCCGAAGCATGTTTTTCCGAAACACTTTTCGCCGAATCTTTATTAAGCAAATTAACAGATTTGCGCTCGGGATTGTATTTTATCTGCTTTATCGAATCCTTTTCGGGATTATACTCAATCTGCTCAACCGTTTCCCGAGTGGGATTATACTTAATCTGCTCAACCGTTTCCCGAGAAGGACTGTACTTAATCTGCTTAATGCTCGGTTCGGACTCCGAAACGCGTTTTTTATTCTGCGCATTCCGCATAGTTTCTTCGCAATATCCCGCCGCGTCGGAAACTTCGTCGAACAAATAGTATCCGTATTTTTTGAGTCTTAACGGAAGATTTTTCAGCACGCCGTCATCCGGCACGAAAAACAAAATTTCTCCTAACGGTTTGCGCTTCCACCTTATTTCGTTGTCGAATGCTTCCCAACGATTCCTGATTTCGGGTTTTTCTATTTGCGCCGCATCGGACACAACCATAAACAGAAAATCCGCACCGAGAAGTGCCGCACCGTCGTCGTCGCATTCGTCCGACGCGTTTACAAGTCCCGAGTCCGTAAGCCCGGCGGCGATTTCTTCGGCGCAGGTTTGCGCTTCGTCGTCGTACAGCAAATAATATTTAATCATTTTCTTTTACCTCTTTCTATTTTATTAAGGCAAATAAAAATTATTGTTTAACGTCGAAAATTTCGTTGCACACGCTTTCGGCAAAATCGCGTTCGTGGCTTACAAGCAGAATCGCCCCCTTGTACTCGCAAAGAGCTTTTTTAAGCGACTCTTTGGCGCGAACGTCCAAATGATTGGTAGGTTCGTCCAAAAGCAAAATATTTGTTGTTTTCTGCATAAGCACGCACAGCTTAACCCTTACCTGCTCGCCGCCCGAGAGGTCGCCGAGAGGCTTTGTGCAAAGCTCGTTTTTAATGCCGGCCTTGCTCAGCTTTTCGCGCAGTTGCTTTGGTTGAAGCCGCGGGTAAATGTCCGACAGATAGCCGAGCGCGTTTGTGGAGCGGCTTCCGAAATCGAAATCCTGTTCGATATATCCCGCGCGGAAAAACGGGTGCAGACGGTAACTGCCTCCCTTAGCGGGTAATATCCCCATAAGCGTTTTGATTAAAGTGGTTTTTCCTATGCCGTTCGTACCGCGTATCCAAAGTTTCGTTTCGCCGTTTATGTGCAGGTTAATAGGCGGCAAAAGCGGCTTCGAGTAGCCTATTAAAAGATTTTCCGCAATAAGCATATCGCGGGTGTGCAGTACCTCGCACGGAAACGAAAACTCGGCGTCGTAGACAACTTTCGGTTTGTCGAGCTTTTCCATGCGGTCGAGCATTTTCTTGCGGCTGTTCGCCATACCCGCGGTTGCCGCACGCGCTTTGTTGCGCGCAATGTATTCTTCCATGCGCTTGATTTCTTCCTGCTGACGCCGATAGCTTTCTTCGTACTGCTTTGCGTTCTGCTCGGCTTGCGCACGGTAGGTGGTGTAATTACCGCCGTACTTTTTGATTGTGCCGTTCTCTATCGACACAATGAACTTTGTTACTTTATCCAAAAATTCGGTGTCGTGCGATATTACCAAAAAAGTTCCCTTAACCGAGTTTAAATACTCGGTAAGCCATGCTATATGTTCGATATCCAAAAAGTTGGTGGGCTCGTCGAGCAACATTATTTCGGGCTTTTCGAGAAGAAGTCTTGCAAGCATGAGCTTTGCGCGCTGACCGCCGCTGAGCGTTTCTATAACCGTGTCGTACCCGAACGCGGCAATGCCCAAACCGCCCGCAACTTTTTTAATCATGGAGTCGAGTTCGAAAAAACCTTCGTCGGTAAGCCGTTCGAGAATCTTATTTGCTTTGTTTATTCTGCGGTCGAGCTCGTCGGGGTCGGATATATCCGCCATATCGGCATACATTTGTTCCATGCGCGCGTTTTCGGCGTATAAGCGGTCGAATGCGGCGCGCAGATATTCCATTACCGTTTTGCTGCGGTCAATGTCGGCGTGTTGGTCTAAGTAGCCGCGGCGTATTCCGTTTTGCCATTTAACCTCGCCCCCGTCTTGCGGAAGCTTGCCCGAAATAATATTTATGAATGTGGTTTTTCCCGCGCCGTTAAGACCTACTATTCCTACGTGTTCGCCGTTGTTTATCGCCAAATCGGCGCCCGCGAAAAGCGGTTTGCCGTCAAACGTGTGCGATAGATTTTTGATTTCGAGTATTGCCATTTCTTTTTATTCTGTCCGGTCTGTTCGTGCTTTTGCTTTCGGCAAATGCGTTTGTTTACCGCGGTCGCGCGGGATTCGGGAAATTATAACCCGCGCAAAAATTCGTCTGCCATATCAACCCATTTCGCAACTTTTGAGTCGGCGTAAGCGGCGTTGTTCTGACTTACTCTTTTGTCTGCCAAACTCATGCCGTGCGGTCCCGACGAAAAAATATGCAGTTCGTATTTAAGTCCGAGATTGTTGTACGCTTCGGCATAGCTGAGCGTGCTTATTACGGGAACAACCGAATCGTCGGCAGTCGCCCACATAAACGCAGGCGGATTGTCTTTCGTTACCGAGGTGTGCAAATCAAGCCATGCAGTGCCCTTATCGCGGCGGTCGCCCAAAAGATTATTGTAGCTGTCCTCATGCCCCGGATGTTCGCGTATTACGGGATACCCGAGAACTATTCCGTTCGGCTTGAAGTTATACTTTTTAACCGACTTAAATTCGCGCGGGCAGTTGGCAAGACAGCCGCAAAGATGCCCGCCTGCCGAAAATCCAGCCGCAAAAACTCTTTTTACGTCGGTTTTGCTTTGCGGTGCTCTTTTACGGATTGTGTCCATTACAGCCGCCGCCACTATAATTTGAATGGGGTATCTTGCAGGTGCGCAAGGGTATTTGAGCGCGTATGCGTTATAGCCGCGATTGAAAAATTCGAGCGCAACCACTTCGCACTCGCGGTCGCTGCACGCTACGTATCCGCCGCCCGGAAGAATCAGTATCGCGGGGCGCGACTTCTCGGGCATTTCAGCGTAATCGGTGTGTTCGTAACAAGACAAAATCCCCTCGTACGATTCCGCTTTTATTGTCAACTGCTTATATTCCATTTTGTGTCCCTCGCTATCTTTATAAAAATATATCTGTTTTCAGTATACACCGCAACGCAAAATATTGCAAGCGAATATTTTAAAAAAGCCTTCGAATGCGACTTTGTATTCGAAGGCTTTTTATGTTTTCAATCCGCATATTGCGTTTTAAAGCGGAAACACACCGCCGTATCGGTTAAAACCCCGCCACAAACTGCAATTTTACATCGCTGTTTGTTCCCGTGATTTTTACGAATTTATCGGTCGTTCCCGTTTGCGCGGCGGGCAATCCCCTGCCGTGAGTCGTTATTGTATACTCGCTTTTGATTCCTCTGATAATCAGCTTTGCGTCAAGGTTGGTTCCCTTAACGGTAAGCTCGTTTACTTGCACTCTTTCAACTTCGTAATCGGCGTTTACGGAATCGAGCGATATTTCGTATATAACAGAATTTTCTATCGAAATGTCGGCGTTCGTCCCCGCGGCTTTAAGCGAATCGGCGGTTACTCCGTTCACGTCCAAATCCATGTTTGTGGAATTAACAACCACACTGCCCATTGTTCCGTTTATTATGCTTATATCGCCGTTGGTGACGTGCAACTCCGCCGAATCTATATTACAACCTCTTATATCGATGTCGCCGTTGGTTGACTTAACGTACAGACTGTCGGTTGTTACGCCGCTTAATGTTATATCGCCGTTTGTGCCGGTATATCTGATTCGTATGCCTTCGGGTACGGTAAGAGAATAAGCGTATCTGCCGCGTCCGAAATTGAACATGCCGTTAGTCATTATATTGAAATCGGCGTCTTCTTTGACTACTAAAACGCTCCCCTCCTGCTTAACGGTTACCGTTGCGTTGCTCGCCTCGAAGTAATTTAAAATAAGCTCGTCGCCGCTCGTTATCTTCAAGGGGAACGAATCCAAATCGATTTCCACCTGCGTAACGGAATCCGGAATCGCGTTGAAGGTTTGCGCTTCGTACTTAGTCGAGTCAAGCTTGTAAAAATCCCAATTCAATGCGGTCATGGTAATTACGAATATGAGTCCGCCCGCAATTATCAGTCCTATTCCCGCCAAAACACATTTCAATGTCTTGCTCACTGTGCAACCTCCTTCTTTTCATATACCCAATCGAATATCAACCCGAAAAACTTTTTCGTGCCTATTGCCAGCCACTTTATTGCTTTAAAGCAAACTACTTCCATTATCATGCCGATGCCGACGGCCGCCACGCTTATTCCTATTTGCGCAAAAGCTATCGCCGCATGCCCGCCGAAAAGCGTTCCTATCGAAATAACAATGCCCGCAACGCCGCCCGCCGCGCATGCGAATCCCGCAATAGTTACCGATGCAAATGCAATCCACACCGACGCCGCGAATATAAAAAGCACGAATCCCGTGAAAACATTTATAAGCACAAACGCCAAAAGTCTGCCGAAATTGAACTCCCTTTTTCGCGTAGATTTCTTTTTCGACTCGGTTTCGGCTGTGCCGCCGTCGTTTTTGCAAGGCTCTTTATACTCGGCTATCATAGGCTCGGTATCGGACTTAGCCGGCGACGGCTGTTTGTAATCCGCTATTACGGGTTCGGTATCTGCCGCGCCTTTATCAGACTTTTTAACCGACGGCACGGGAGTTTCCTCGCGCTCCGGCATTTCGCCGTCGTAGTCCGAAAGTATTTTATCCGCTACGTCAACGGGGTTTCCGAACTGCGATACGATTTCGGTTTCCTTTAATCCCTGCTCGATTTTGTCGGCAAACAGTTCGTCGTAATATTCCATTACGCGCTTTATTTCGTCGGAAGGCAATCGGTGTATGTTCTTTTTAAGTTCCGATTCCCATTCGTATTTAGTCACTTTACTTTTACCTCCCTCTCAGTGTCCTTCTCGGTATATAAATTCGTATACCCGCCTAAGTTCGTCCAAATCGGATATGGATTCCTTGATTTTGCGCTTGCCCGCCTCGGTTATCATGTAATACTTTCGCAGTCTGCCGTTATACTCCTTGCTTCGCGTGGTTAAACACCCCGTGCTTTCAAGCCGTTTGAGTATGGGATACAACGTACTTTCCGAAATCTCGATGTAAGGCGATATATCGCTGATTATCTTATATCCGTAGCTTTCCTCTTTTTTAAGCGAAACAAGCACGCATGCTTCGAGCAAACCTTTTTTTAACTGTGCGTCCATTTGCGTCCTCCTCCGCTGTCGTAGTAATTAACCATATTTACTCCCTGCGGTATAGTAAACACTGTGTTATGCCTTATACCACCGTATACATAATACTATATATTACATAGTATGTCAACGGATTTGAATGAGATTTTCGGAAAAATTTCGATATTTTCAAAAAATTTCGGCGGTAACGAATTAAGCCCGCAACTACATTATGCCGTAAACAAAAAATTCGCCTTGAAATGCGCCCCCCCAAATAAAAACCCCGCTTAAACCATAAAATCAAATAAAATAAAAAAATCCCCCTAAAACTGCGAAACGGCCGATTATTACAATCGACCGTCCCGCTATATGATAAGGGGGAAAATGATGAGCTACTTAATGTAAACAAGGTTTCTTAATATAACCAACGTACCGAAAAGGTACTTAACCTTGATTACACGCTTATTATATACCAATAAAATAAATCCGTCAAGCGTTTTTTTGACGTTTTTTTAATTTTTTTTAAATTTTTTTGCGAAAATTTTTTGACGCAAGAGTCAGTCGCGTATTTCGGTATCCGCCGCCGACGGGCATTCGTTTGCTTCCGCCTCTTGTTCGGCTACGCTTTTAACATAAGACTCGGCATTCATACTGCAAACTATAAACATTATTTCGATAATTGCAACGCTGAGGAACAATGCCGCCGCCGCGTTTAATGCGACAAACAGAATAATAATAACCGCAATCGCTATTGCGAAAATAATCAGATTAACCGCCATAAGAGTAAATATGTTTTTCGGATTAAGTATTTTACGGGAATCTACCTTTTTCCACCCGTGCAATATATGCGCTTCGATAAGCGAGCCTAAACTTATCAAAACCAGTGCGCAAAGTGCCGACAGTATTCCTCCCGCTTCCCACAAAAACTGAAACCGCACTACGAAAACGGCAAACAGCGAACCAAGTAAAGACTCGACAAATGTTGCCAAAAAGTATTTCCACCACGCCCGCCGAGCCATATTGCGCCGTATTAAAAACTTAGTTAAAAAACAACCGCCGAACAGTCCGAGAACCGACCACAAAACAAACACCGTAAAATGAACCTTTATGCCGCCGAGCGCAACGTCTACCGCAAGAGTTATTCGGTCTACGTAAGAATCCCCGCCCGAAACGAGCGAGCCTATGCACGAATTGAACGTGGACGAAAGCCACTCGACGCTAAGCAGAGTTTTAAGTGCCGAGAACGGCTGAGTCCAGTCGAGTGAGCGCACCGCGCCGAACACCGATTCTTTGAGCGCATCGTAATCGATTTCCATATCCCCTGTTATTTCGACCACTTTGTCGGAAAGCGTTTTTATTTCCGCCGCCGTGCCCGATATAAGAGCGGACAAGCCCAAAACAACGCCCAACGACAACGCCCCCAACGGAGTAAACAGATATTTGAGATTAACTAAAAAGTTTTTCAGCCCTTTTTTTATCATTCGAATACCTACACAATATGTTTTATAAATTATATCATGTGTCAAAGAAAAACGCAAACAATAAATAAAAGCAATCGCCGTACCAGTAATTCCAAGCTGCGTTCTCTCATGTATCTTGATATAATGTTTGAACGATAAACATAATTTAGCGAAGAAAAAAGAAGTAAGACGATTATTCAATGCCTTACTTCTTTTTAATAGATTTATCCGATTATATTCTGTTTTTATCTCCCCACTCGCACATACCGTCCAAAATAGGCATAAGCGATTTACCGCGTTCGGATCGGAGCGGCTAAAAAATCAAATTAAAATTAATGATAAATTTCAATTTATCTTACTTAATTACGTGTAGATAAAAAGCTCTCGGACAAAGTGTTAGGTAGCTTTTTATTATTGCCTGTTTCTAATCCCCTATCGAACCGCAGCATAAACCGAGTTTTTTAATTTCCGTATCGATTCAATACTGTTTGAAAATCGCATGGCGCGAAACATTTCGTTCATAACCATGCTTTGCCGCTTGACGCAAAGCTTAAAATAGTATAAAATAAATTTGCAAAGTGCGGAAGTGGCTCAATGGTAGAGCGTCAGCTTCCCAAGCTGAACGTTGCGGGTTCGAGTCCCGTCTTCCGCTCCAAGAATAATGTCGTATTTTGTCGAAAGATAGAATACGGCATTTTCATTCTTTCCAAACGCCGTATTCAAGCGAACAATAAAGTAGTCCGCAGAACACACAATAAAGATAAATCAGTATAAGCACCGCTATTAAAGACATTAAAACATATTGCTTATTCCTGAACAATTTTACTGCCAACCAACAAGAAAATATCACGGAGAAAATACTGCTGACCGTAGCCAATATATAAGCAGAAAAACAATATACCGATATTACAAAAACGGCAAACGCAAAAAACTGAATACCTAAAAGAAATAAATAGTTTCTTCCTTTGGTGTTTGTTTGCCATAAACAGAAAAGGCAAACCCCGTAATATGCAAACAACAAAAACCAACCGATTATAATGAATTGCTTATGCGGTGCGTATGCACTGTTAAACCAATTTTGAAAATATTGCCCTTGATAAATGATTAAACTTAAAATCAGACACGTTAAACATGTTATCAAAACAGTATATACAACTCGTCTAATACTTTGGGATTTCATAAGATGTGCCACATTCAATTATATTTTTCGAATAGCCAAATTATAATTGTTAGGTTCAATCCCTGTGTCTGTCTGCTCCCTTTTTCGGCTGTTTACTACGCTACTTATCATTCATCATTGACAATAAAGACGTAAGTTGAACACTACAATTTACGTCTTTATTTTTTATAGTTACGTAAAA